>CAZVHN010000001.1:0-1862 GCA_964626895.1 uncultured Chloracidobacterium sp.
CACCGAGGAAAGTATCGCCCGCGGCATCGAGTGGGTTATCGAGAACCGCGATCGCTACAACATTCGCGTTCTAAACATCTCTCTGGGCGGTGACGAAGACGTTGCCTGTTCGCGGAGTATAATCAGTCAAGCCGCCGAGGAAGTCATCAGCCAGGGAGTTGTGGTCGTAGCAGCCGCCGGCAATTCCGGCGCTGAGGGCAGGCATTCAATCCCGCCGGCTAACTCTCCGTCAGTAATTACAGTCGGTGGCTACGACGACAGGAACGATCTCGATCCGGCGACGATGGATCTTTATCACTCGAACTTTGGTCCCACTGCTGACGGCACCGTCAAGCCCGAGGTCATAGCACCCGCCATGTGGGTGGCGGCTCCAATTCTTCCGGGTACAGGGTTGTACGAGAAGGCAGAAGCTTTGTCGCGGATCCTGGCTGCGCCTGACTACGAACTCAGCAAGCAAATTCGTGAGTTAGCCGTTAAGGCCGATCTACCTGCCAGACTTCTGACAGCCGCACCGGCGACGATTCGAGCGTTTCTGGAAGACGTTTTGAGTAAGGAAAAGATCATTGCCGCCCATTATCAGCACGTGGATGGGACATCATTCGCCGCGCCAATCGTTACTTCCATAGTGGCGCAAATGATTGAAGCCAATCCCAACTTATCTCCGAAGACGATCAAGAACATTCTCATTTCGACTGCCGATCGCATCGCCAATGCCTCGGTCCTGCGGCAGGGGTATGGAGTGGTAGATGCTCGGCAAGCAGTTTCCCTGGCCAAGAATGAAACGCATCAGTTGGAGATGGTCGGTTGCGGCCCACCCAGAATTGAAAATGGCAAGGTGTTGTTTTTCTTTCACGATGACGACGCCGTCAGTATTTCCCTGGCTTGTGACTTCAGCGGCTGGGATGGCAACAGGACCAGTTTGCAAAGGGACGAGCACGGACTCTGGCGAGCAGAGCTTCCCGCGCCGCCGGTCGGACGCTATCACTACAAGTTCGTCGTCAACCAGGAGCGCTGGGTCGAGGATCCGAACAACGGCATGAAGGCCCCGGACAGTTACGGAGGACTGAATTCAGTTCTCGTCATCAAATGAACGAGACGTTGACGGCGGTGCGACAGAGATTCCGGGCCTACTGCAGCTTGTTTTGGTTCCCGATTCAAGGCAGACCGTTACATCTTCATTAAAGACTAGCCCAAACCATGCTTAGCGCTTGCGACCCGAGCGGCGGGAGCTTTGGTGTAGACATCTTCCATTGCGGCGCGCAGCAGTTCGGCGACGCTCCAAGCCTGTGCGATGCAGCCGCGTGCAGCATGTGGAGGATCGGCGTCGAAGATCTCTGAGACCTGGCCCGGACAAGCTTCTTCAAGATGTTCCTGGAAACTGTCCAGCCATTCGGCGGCACTTTTTCGACCACTCGCCCCGAACGTCTTCACGCACGCGGTGATGTATGGACCCATCAGCCACGGCCACACTGTGCCTTGATGATAGGCGCCGTCGCGGTTCAAAGAATTGCCTTCATAACGACCGCGATACTGCGGATCCTGTGGAGAAACAGTCCGCAGACCGCGAGGCGTCAGCAGCTCACGCTCGACTACCCGGAGAATGCTTTTCGCCTTTGGTTTTGAAACCATGGAATGGGTCAGGCTCACGGCAATAATCTGGTTTGGCCTGACGGAGCCATCGCGGTTATCTCCGTTTACGACATCGTAGAGACAACCAGTTTCTTCATTCCAGAACTGCGCGTTGAAACTCTTATGCGCGCGCACTGCTAGGTCCGCGCACTGCTCCTCATTCTCTTTTTCTCCAAACTGGCTCGCCAGATGTTCCATCAGACGCAGCGCGTTATACCAGAGCGCTTGAATCT
>CAZVHN010000002.1:0-3058 GCA_964626895.1 uncultured Chloracidobacterium sp.
TGTTATCCATTTCTTACTCCTGTAATGTTCGAAATCCTTTGATAACTCTCTTCGGTAAATCTCTTGCGGCATTGCGGCCTATTTCACGGTTTATCGGAATCGCCGGTTGCTTCCCTCGCTGACCTCAGCTTGAAGTCTTCAGTTCGCTCGCCGGATTCGCCAGGCCTCCCGATGGCATCCAATCCGCCGCTCAGCAGGAAGCCACGCAAGCCAACGCCACTCTGCCGCAGACTGATTAGTGCCCGCGCATATTCTGCTTCGACCTGAAAGAGCGTTCGCTGCGCGATCAGCACCTGCGGGTAGGCAGCGGCCATTTGTCTGAAACTCGAAAGGTACATCTCATAGGCTTGGCGCGCCCTCGGCACCACCTGCGTGCGATATCTTTCGACCATTTGCTGAGCGTTGCGGTACTCGCGGAAACTCGAAGCGAACCGGGAGCGCAACACCAATTGCAGGCGCTGGAGATCACGTTCCGCAATGGCCAGTTCCGCTTCAGCAGCGGCGATGCCGCCCTGGTTGCGATTGAAGATCGGAACGTTAACCCCCACTTCCAGGCGCCCCTCCGAACCTTTTCGACGACCGGCGATGGAAGGCACAACAGGGTCGAATCGCTCGTAGTTGTAACCCAGTCCGCCCCTGAGGAAGAGATCGGGAATCCGGTCAGCACGCGCTCGCGAGAGCACGGCGCGCCCGCGTTCAACTCCGGCTTGCGCCACCCTGATCTCTGGACTGTCAGTGAGCAAGGTTGCCAACAACTGCACTTCGTTTAGCGTAGCGAGGTCGTCCTCAGGGCTGCCGGCGAGGCGCGTAGGAGTTAGTTCCGGGTTACCCACCATGGCCGCCAGCGCCCGCCACGACTGCTGCCAATCGTTCTGCGCTCGTAGGAATTCGATTTCGGAACGCTCAGCCTCGATCTCTATCTCGAGCTGATCGGGACGGTCGGCCTGACCAACGTTGTAAAGCTCCCTGGTAATCTCGACGGCTTCGTGCGCGAGCTGCGCCAGATCGTCACGCAATTCAATGAGTCTTTGCCCTCCAAGGGCTTCGTAATAGAGCACCCGAATCGAGTTGGTAACCCGGAGGCGTTGCGCCTCAGCGAGGATGACGGCCTGATCCTTTTCGCGAGCAAACACGCGGCGCGCCTTGCTCAGCTTCCCGCCCAGCGGAATGGTCTGCTCGATAAAAACACCGTGCTCCGCGGTCTCACCCGGCGAACGGAAGGCAAATTCTTCCAGGAAGTAACCGGCTATCGGATTGGGAAACATCCCTGCCTGACGTCTGCGTCCCTCGGCGGCCTGGATGGATGCTTCAGCCTGCGCGAGCGTGGGGTTTCTTTGAATCGCCATAGCCTCCAGATCTTCAAGCCTCAGAATCGGGCTGGCCGGGATAACTTCACGGCGCGGTCTCTTAATGTCCTGAGCCTGCGGTTGAGTCATCTGGTCCATCCGGTGCTGCATCGGCGCCCCGGGCTGTTGCCGCTGCGGAGCTGCAGGCTGGGTCGACGGCATCTGCATTCCCGGCGTCATCACGTGCGCCGGGCTCGGTGACGGCGACGCGGTCGGCATTTGCATGCTCGGCGTCATTACGTGTGGGCTGGGCGAAGGCGAAGGTCTCGGCCTACTTGCTCTTCTCGTGGAAGTTCGCCTGACGCGAGTAGCTGTTCTCTTCTTCCTCGGCGCACTCTTCGGCTTCGGTTTCGCGGCGGGCATCTTGCTCATGTCATGACCCTGATGCTGCGGCAACGCACTCACGCTGACCGCAAACACTAAGGCCAGTGCGCTAACTGTTCGCAGCGCAATACTCAAATTCCTAGGCCGGTTCATGGTTCCCCCTCACTTGGTTCGCCAAAGCGACGCTGATAATGTTTCTAGACGAAGATATGAATGAATAGGAGACAACACAGGCTGCCGCCCGCGTCACCATCACGAATGTGACTTGCCGGAGGGGATCAAATACGGAAGACGTTTAAGAGGAGGTGCCTGGGAATCGCGTCGCCAGGTGGTCCATGCGCCCTTGAGGTCAAGACGGCAACTGAACATGTAACAACTGAAACAACTCTTGAGAAGGTGAGTGGAACAGCAAAATCGTTCACGCGCTTCGCGGCTTCAGCCTCTCTGAGTGAGATAGCGCTGGAAGTTATCCGCGAATGGACTGCGCAGTGCGTACATTCTCCAGTGGATTGGCCCAAAGCAATTCCATCGAAGTTCTGTTCTGTCGGCTTACTTTCCTTCGACTGCGTCTGCATGTGACCCATATTTTCATGTGACATTGAGGGTTCTGCGAGTTGGGTCTCACAGGAAGCCATGGACGAGCGGAGATGCGGACAGAGAGAAGCAATCAGGAAGTTGCCTCCCTGACTGAAGAGCAATGCGATTGCCAGAACAGTGGTTGCTACAAACCGCTTATGCATAGTCATCGCGGCTATCGCGGCTAAAAGATGCTCAAACCTACTTTGGGGCAGCCAAATATTATCACGAGCTCGATTCTCACCCAAGCTACTCCGGAGCCTGGTAGTGGTAGATCACGACCCGGAGCCTCGTCGAACCCCATTGTCCTGATAATACGACTAAGCCACGGAAGGTGGATTCCTTCATACCGGTTTTTATTCGGGGTATTAACCTTCCCTTACAACTCACTCAATTCACCAGCTAAGTGTTTACAGTTCGAGCTGCGTTTCACCTATAGGCGCTAATATTTGCTGTGGCCGTGCGCACTCGTGAGGGTTTGCCGAATGCCGTCCAGGCAAAATGCACTTCGTCGCCGAGTCGAGCCATCCGCGGGAAGCCGCTGGAACGTGAGATATCGGTTTCAGCGATGACCGCCACTGGACCGAGTGCACCGTCGGGTCGGATGCGGCGAACTTTGATCGCGCCGCCCTCTGCATTCCCCGACATCCAGCAGACGAGTGCTGAGCCGTCCGGAAGCAGTAAGACGTCAACACGTCCGGTGGCTTCACCGTCGTCTACTTGGATGGGACCACGGAACGTCGCTCCAGCATCGCCGGAAAACGCGACCTTCACACGCGGCTGATCACCGGCTTGCGTGAACCAAGCCACGG
>CAZVHN010000003.1:0-2155 GCA_964626895.1 uncultured Chloracidobacterium sp.
CCTGAAGTGTTACGCAGCCCATTCTTGCGGATCAATTGGTTGAGTTCATCATATAGACCCATCCGACCCTGGTTACGGTTCGGTAGGCGATTGTCCTCAAAATCGACCAGGCTCTCAGTAATCTTGTCGACAGTAGACTGAGTATCCTGTCCTTTTCGCATCAAGTCCTGCGAGCTATGTAACTGGTTCTGTAAGCGCGACCGTTCTAACTGGCGCTCTTGGAGATGGGATCGCGCGGGTATCAAAAAATAGACGTAGCTGAGTAGCACTGTAAGGAGGATTACCACACTCCCCCCGAGTGCGATAATCTCAGCCACGCCAAACATGCCACTTCTGCGCGACTTCCGGATGTGCTGAAGTTTCATCCTGATATCGTGGCGACGAGTCGGGGGTGGAGTCCCTGATAATTCATCGCTCATCTTGGCCTCCCTTCTGAAGGGCTGGCCGAACTCTCAACTGAAGCGAGAACAGCAGCTTTATCATCGGAAGATGCAGAACCAGCGCGCGGACGGTAGAGCACAGATAGCTCATATTCAGTGCCGCTCTCTCCTCTTCCTTTTTGTAAATTCTGAGAACGCAACTCCGCCTGAAAAATACCTGCCCGATCCATATCCGCAATCATTTCAGTTATTGTGGAGGCTGCTTTGCTGACCACGGTGAGATCCAGTTCTGCGAATGTCTGGTCAGCTCGGGTGGCAACATCCCGAACACTGATTCGAGTGACTCTTACGCTCCTCGGCAAGGCAGACTCCAGGTCCGCTAGTAGACGCGACCAGTAAAAGCGCTTGCGATCGACTAGTTCGTGCGCGGCCCCCAGGGTTTTCAATTGCTCGGCCGTCAGCGCGGTTCGCACCTCTTCGACCTGCTTTTGAAACAACTGTGCCTGCTGGTTAAGGTTATTGATGTCGCTCTGGACAGCTTTGGATTGCGCATTCGCCTGGGCAGTCGCACGTATAACAAGGACAAAAGCCACCAGCGAAACGCACACGACCAGAATCGTCACAGTCCATGGCAACGAACGATTGCTAAAGGGTTTGCCAGCGAGGTTGAGTTTCGTGGACATCAGGGTGAACTACCTTCTTTCGGGGCCGGTCGTCAGCGCAGCTGGAAGAGAGCATACACGCCCCTCCTAAAATGGTGCAACCGCACGTAACTTCAAGCGGGCGGTTCCGCTCAGGCAGGCTTTACACGCCGGAAAGCCAATGTCGTTTCATAAATATGATGACGAAAACGGACTCTATACTGCAGAGAGGAGAGGGTTCGTGGGGTACTTATCGGCGTCTCGGAGGCAAGGGGCCTTCGGTCGCCGCAATCGACTGGCGATAGGCGCAAATGCAGTTTCGGCCGCTACGCTTGGCGCGATAGAGGGCCGCATCGGCCAGTTCGATTAAGTGTATTGGATCTATTGCGTCATCAGGAAATGCGGCGATCCCAACGCTGATTGTGATGTGGTGAGTTTGATCTCCAGGGGTGTCCTGACGAACAGCAGGGAATTCGTGGTCCTGAACGGCTGAGCGTACACGCTCGGCCGCAACAAGTCCCTGCGCGTAGTCAGCATCCAAAAGGAAAGCCGCAAACTCCTCACCTCCAAAGCGGGCGGCGACATCACCCGCTCGAAGGGCCTTCTTAATGACGGCGCCAATCGCCCCGAGCGTTTGGCTGCCTACCAGGTGCCCGTAAGTGTCGTTCACCGCTTTGAAGTGATCTAGATCCATCATCAAGACACAAAAGGGAAGCGATTCAGCCTCAGCTCGTCCGGCTTCGCGCCGCAGCTCCGAGAAGAATGACTTACTGGTTAGGAGTCCCGTGAGTTCGTCGTGCGCGAGCAGGCGATGAATCTGCTGTTGAAACTCACGATCGATATCGTCCAGCATGTCGAACCGGAACAGATGATCTCCGATGGCGATCTTGTCACCTTCGTTTAGCGTCGTTTCGGTAAGCAACAGTCCGTTGACCAGGGTGCCGTTCGTAGAACCGAGGTCTGTGATCTTGAAGCGGATTTCACCACTTAGGGGATCCCGCTCGGTCTTGATACGAGCGTGCAAGCGAGACGCGCGAGAGTCGTTGACTCGAACATCGGCTTCCAGCGCGCGACCGAGAGTTACTTCATCGCGCTCAAGCGGGATGGATACTGCCAGCAGTTCGCCTCGCAGCG
>CAZVHN010000004.1:0-4739 GCA_964626895.1 uncultured Chloracidobacterium sp.
AATTGAAAATCCAAAGCGGTGTCGCGCAAAGCCTTGCCACCGCACTCCAAATTAGCAGCGCAGTTGAGGAATCGGGATGGTGACTAACCCTAAAACTCAGGAAGACCAGGAGAATCTTAATAAGCGTTTGAGGAGCTTGAAGATTGATCGTGGCCCGGGCGACTCTCCTGGGTCCGGGCACCGTTCACCGAAGCTCCTTTTGCTTGTGCTCTGCGCGCTCACCGCCCTGTTGGCGATGGGCTACTTTTATTTCTTTTCTGCACCGAAGTCTATTTCTGCGGCAGAGGTGAAACTGGAAAATAGTGGAAGTTCGCAAGCCGGCACTGTCCTGTCTGTCTCTGGATATGTAGTCGCGCACCACAAGATCGCCGTGGGCGCGAAAGTGATGGGACGTGTGAAGTGGATTGGAGTAGAGAAAGGCGACCGGGTCCAGCAGGGTCAGATACTCGTGCGCCTCGAAAACAATGACTTTCGCGCTCAGGTCAATCAGGCGCGTGCCAATCTTGCTGCCGCGCAAGCCCGCCTTGATCAATTGCGTGCCGGTTCGCGACCGCAGGAGAAATTGAAGGATAGAGCCGGAGTCTTGCAGGCAGAGGCAACGCTCAGAAATGCGGAAGCAGAATACGAGCGCACCGAAACGCTCTACCGTGCCGGCGTGACATCTAAAGCCGAACTCGATCGAGCAATTGCTCAACGCGACACTGCGCGAGCTTTGGTTGAAGCTGCCAGGCAAGCGAGCGCCATGACCGATATTGGGCCACGTGCGGAAGAGATTCGCGCGGGGGCCGCGCAAGTTCAGCAGATGAGAGCTGCTTTGGACTACGCGCAAACTCAACTGGCGGACACCGAAATCAAAGCGCCGGTTTCGGGGACCGTGCTGCAGAGAATCGTGGAAATCGGTGAGATGGTGAGCCCGTCCGCCTTTGGTGAATCGGGCGCTCGGACCTCCGTGGTTGCTCTCGCCGATTTGAGTGATCTGCAGATCGAGTTGGATATAAGTCAAGCGGACTTCGCTAGATTGAAGATGGATCAGCGCGCAGAAATAATCCCGGAAGCATTTCCCAATTTAAGGTACTCAGGCTTTATTGCGGAGATTGCTCCGGAAGCGAATCGGGCCAAAGCTACGGTGCAAGTGAAGGTAAAAGTGGAAAATCCGGATGACCAGTTGCGGCCCGAGATGAACGCGCGCGTTAATTTTCTCGCGGACGCCACACTCGCCGAGGGGAGATCTGTTTCACGCGTACTGGTTCCCAAAGAGGCAGTGGTTCGAAAGGACGCAAAAGAGGTTGTATTCGTCATCAAAGGCAACAAGGTCGAGTTGCGATCAATACGTGTGGGTGAAGAGACCGGAGGCTTCTTTCAGGTGCTGGAGGGGTTAAGCGGTGGCGAGTCGATTGCCACGACCGGCGCCGATAAATTAAACGATGGCGATCGTGTGAAGATTGGCAGCTAGCTTCAGTTGTCCGCAGATTATGCAGATTAATCTGTGTAACAAGAATGCAGAAACCTTGTTTTCGGAACAAGAATGTCACGCAAAGACGCAAAGGGGTGCAAAGACGCAAAGTGTAGAACGTATTCTTCTTTGCGTCTTTGCGTGAAACCACCCTGTTGCGGTCGAGGCCGCGCTGTGTAATCTGCGATTGAGAGGTTAAAGAGAATATGTCTGCACCGATAGTGCAAGTCAACGGAGTGAGTAAGCGTTTCGCGCGTGACGGCTTCGAAGTCGTGGCGCTCGACAATGTAAGCCTGGATATCCAGCGCGAAGACTTTCTGGCGCTCATGGGGCCCAGCGGCTCCGGCAAATCCACCCTGCTAAATCTGCTTGCCGGCATTGATCGCTGTACTGAAGGTGAGGTTAACGTGCTGGGAACCAATCTGGCGAGATTAAAGGAGAGCGAGCTTGCCGTTTGGCGGAATAGGCACGTCGGATTCGTCTTTCAAACGTTTAATCTCATTCCGGTGTTGACGGCGTTTGAGAATGTTGAGTTGCCATTGTTGCTGACCAAGCTATCAAAAGCTAAGCGTCGCGAGAATGTTCAAACTGCCCTTGAGTTAGTAGGACTCTCCGACCGTATGGACCACCAGCCGCGTCAGTTGTCAGGAGGCCAGGAACAACGCGTGGCGATTGCGCGGGCCATTGTGGCTGATCCCGATCTTCTCCTTGCTGACGAACCAACCGGTAATCTCGATGCGCGCTCAGGCGAAGAAATACTAAACATCCTCGCCACCCTCAATCGGGAATTGAAGAAAACGATCGTAATGGTCACTCACGATCCGCATGCTGCCGCCTACGCAACACACGAGCGCCACCTGGAAAAGGGCCTGTTGCTGGAACGCGCTCTTTCAGCGGCAGACTGAGTAATCCTCTCAATTACCACTGTGAAGTACGGGTAGGAATCGCTTTCATGAGCTTGGATACGATCCACTAACCAACACGAAATAACACTAACAAGATTTCGTGTCGGTTCGTGTGATTTGGTGGATCGTTGGTTCACTGCGAACAGATTTTAATTGTGATATTACGTTCAACTGGAAGGAAGGCTTCATGTTGTTAAGTGTGATCTTATTGCTGGCCTCTGTCGTTACTGCCGCCGACGGGGTTCCGATTCACTACGAAGCTAAGGGGAAGGGCGAGCCGGCGTTGGTGTTTATCCACTGCGGGAGTTGTGACCTGACTTTCTGGGAAAACCAGGTCGCTGTCTTCGCCAAGAATCATCGAGTGGTTACGATCGACCTGCCCGGCCATGGCGAGTCGGGCAAGGGAAGGACTAACTGGTCCATCGAGAGTTTTGGCGACGACGTTAAGCGAGTAGTAACCAAGCTCGGTTTGAAGCGGGTCGTGCTGATTGGCAGTTCCTTGGGTGGCCCGGTGGCTCTGGAGGCGGCGCGGCTGATGCCGGACCGTGTGGTTGCAATTGTCCCAGTCGACACACTGCAGAATGTGGAGCAGAGGATGACTGCCGAACAGGTCGAAGCGATGGTCAAGCAGATCCAATCCGACTACAAAGGGCAAATGACGCAGTACGTGAATCAGTATCTCTTCGCGCCGGGCACTCCCGCGGCCGTCAAAGAGCGGGTCCTCTCCCAAGCCATAGCAATGCCTCCAGAGCTTGGGATACCAATTGTAAAGGCGGCCTTGCTCTACGATCCCATTCCCACCCTACGGACGCTCAAGATGCCGATCCGGGCAATCAACTCCGATCTATATCCCACCAACCTGGAGGGTAACCGCAAGTATGCGCCGCAGTTCGAGGCTGTGATCATGAAGGGCATTGGGCACTATCCCATGCTCGAGGATCCGGCACGCTTCAACGAACTCCTGACGCAAGTGTTGCGCAACTTGTGACTTGAACTATCCACCCGCTCCCGAAGCTGTGAAGAAATAGAAATCGATTACAGATACCAATCAAGCGACAGAAATTCGCAAGTTGGGAAGGGCGGTTTACCCCCGCTCAAGATTCGCAGCCATTCATCCTTTAATTACTAATTCGTCTTTGAGTGGCTGCTAATCTTGGGCGGGGGTAAACCGCCCTTCCCAACCTGCGAATTTCCGAATGCTGATTAGTGTCCGAGCGCGAACTGAATCTCTTACAGCTTCTCCCGTGGGTGGGATTCCTGAGTGTCTGCTCAGTCTTTACCCGTGGTGGTACTGACCTCACGGGTCGCGGTGTGGATGAGAGATTATTCCTGCAAGTCAGCGTTTCATCGCCAGGGTCAATCCGTCGCCGACGGTGAGCATACTGATCGTCACCCGCCCGTCGCGATGTAGTTTCTCATTCAACTGACGGATCGCGACCGTGTCCGCATCGTTCACATTGGGTTGGGCGACTCTTCCCGACCAGATCGTGTTGTCGATGGCGATCAACCCTCCAGCGCGGAGCAACTGCAAGGCGCGTTCATAATAATTCTCGTAGTTGGTCTTGTCGGCATCGATGAATGCGAAGTCAAACGTCCCGGCCTGGTTTGCGTTGAGCAACGCGTCCAACGTTTCCAGCGCTGGACCGAGCCGCAGGTCGATCTTTTGATCCACGCCGGCTTCCTTCCAGTAGCGCCTGGCGACGGCGGTGTATTCCTCGCTGATGTCACATGCGATGATGCGACCGTCGTCCGGCAAAGCCAACGCGACCCACAGGGCACTGTACCCGGTGAAAACTCCCACCTCGAGCGTTTTCCTTGCCCGCAGCACCTGAACCAGGAGTTGCATAAACTGGCCCTGGTCGGGGCCGATCTGCATTTGCGCGTTTTCCAGTTGCTGCGTCTCCTCGCGCAAGCGCCGAGCTACTTCCGGTTCGCGGATAGAAGTACTGAGAAGGTACTGATAGGTGCGTTCCTCAATCGGGGCATAACGGGACATTGCTTCCTCCATCGGTTGTGGCGTTGGTTAGATACTGAGGCTAAACTTAGCAAACCTGAGCTGCGTGGGGAAGGAATTGAAGAAATTGGACCAGGATCCGCTACGAGCCACGACGTGTTCGGGAGCGAGGCACGAAAGCTGGGATAACTATTTGGGGGGAGTTATCAAGATGACAACAACTCAAACGGAGCGCGCCCATCTACTCAAGAGTCTCCATACGAAGGGAGACCCTTTGATTCTCTTCAATGTCTGGGATGCCGGTAGCGCACGAGCCGTACAAGAGATTGGAGCAAAAGCGATTGCCACGGGCAGTTGGTCGGTGGCGGCGGCTCAGGGTTATGCCGATGGTCAAGAGCTGCCATTTGATATGGTGCTGGCAAATCTC
>CAZVHN010000005.1:0-14792 GCA_964626895.1 uncultured Chloracidobacterium sp.
CTCATTGCGGGCAAGATGCCCGCGCTCCATAGGCAGATGCCCGCGCTCCATAGGCAGATGCCCGCGCTCCATAGGGCCGCTCAAGTTAGTCCCAGTATCGTTCGGGCCAGCGGCGCTTGCGAAACTTCTCTTCTGACCAGAAGCTGCGCAGTAGTTCAATCTGCAACCCGCGGTGACTTTCCTCAGTTGGTGGCAACACGATGCTTACGACGTCGTAGCGATAGGGTGTATTCGTGAGGCCAAACATGCGCCGGTAAGCGTGGGCGGCTCGCACGATCTGTCGCTGCTTTCTGAGGTCGACATTCACTGAAGGGGCAGCGAACCAGTCTGATGCGCGAGTCTTCACTTCCACGAAACAGAGAGTAGGACCTTCATAGGCAACCAGATCGATTTCCACATTCACTACTGCGTCATTCCGGTTTCGTCCCACTGGAAGTGTGAAATTGGAAGCTACGATTTGAAAGCCGGTCTGTAATAGAAATGCGGCGGCGAGTTCTTCGCCCCGCCGGCCAAGCTCATGAAGCGCAGCATTCGCAGGCGGTTCTGGTGAGGAATTCTGCATTGGCGCCTCGCAGGCGGTGAGCGCCTGCCTTAATGGGTTTGCCGCTTAGGCCGGCTATTCAAGGACTTCGCGCAATCGATCCAATGCCTGGCCCCAAAAGGTTTTCATTTTGGCCGCGGCTTTGGCGTCTGGAAGCTTGCTATGCTGGACCACGACCTGGCTCTTGCCGTCGCCTTTTGGATAGAAATTGATCTCGAGACTGGTCTTGCCGTCTTTCCAGGTCACGCGCATAGACTTGTTCGCCGTGGTCTTTCGCACCGCGAGTCCATCTTCCGAGAGCCAGCGGCTGCGGCTCTTTTCGTTTGCCACTGCTTTGTAGAGATTCGCAAGCGGCACGTTTACGGTTCTACTCACACTAATCTGATAGCCGCCGGGCTTTTCGTGCTTCTGACGCAGGCCCCGTGCCTGCTCGTATGTGACAGTGACCATCTGTCGCCACCACGGGCCAACGTCGTGTTTGGAGTTGAGAAACTTAACAATGTCCTGATGCGACATGTCTTTCGCGCCGGCCCTATCAAGAAGTGCGAACCATTGGTCCCATTTCTTGCCCGTCTTTGCTTTGACGGCTTCGTCGCTCATGCGCGGGCTCTCGGTTTTCGTTATTGTTGGCATAAATGCTCTTTCGTCAAGGAACAAATAGTAAATAGTAAATGGTAAATAATGGTGAATGGTGGATTCAACTTGAAGTGCAACTTTTGAAATTGATGGTTAGGAGCAAGCTGCGCTAGCGTAAGCGTGCTTTTCTAAACCGCCAAGTCAAAAGAAGCACACCATGAACTATAGACAGCTTGCCCCTGAACAAAGATATCAGATATACAGCCTGATGAAAGAAGGACATAACCAGACGCAGATCGCGGCCAACCTTGGTTGTCACAAGAGCACCATCTCGCGCGAACTGCGTCGCAACCGCGGCTTGAGAGGGTATCGCCCTCATCAGGCCGATGAGTTCGCGTTCGATCGACAATGCGAAGCATATCGGTCACGCATTGCCTGGCAGACGTGGCAACAGGTCGAGCAGCTGTTGCGCCAGGAGTGGAGTCCCGAGCAAATCGCCGGATATCTGAAGCTCACCAAACAACCCACCGTCAGCCATGAATGCATCTACCTGTACGTTTATGCGGACAAACGGCGCGGCGGTACTCTGCATCGCCATCTTCGCAGTCAAAAGAAGCAACGTAAGCGTTATAACGGGTACATTCGACGGGGCCAGATCCCCAATCGAACCAGCATTGAACGACGGCCCCAGATCGTGGCGCGCAAAGGCCGATTTGGAGACTGGGAGGCTGACACCATCATTGGGGCTCGTCATAAAGGCGGTATCCTGAGCGTTGTGGAACGTAAAACGAAGCTGGTTCGATTGCGCAAGCTGACTACTAAATCAGCCGCCGAAATGAAAGACGCCTGTGTAGCGTTGTTAAGGCCGCTGGCTGCTAAGGTTCACACCATCACGGTAGACAATGGGAAAGAGTTCTGTGACCACGAGCTGATCGCGACCAGCCTCAAAGCGCGCATCTATTTCGCGCATCCCTACGCCAGTTGGGAACGAGGTCTAAACGAAAACACCAATGGTCTCATACGACAGTATTTCCCCAAGAAGTCTGACTTCACGAGGATCGCTGAAGAAGAACTGCAACGGGTCGAGGACCTCTTAAACAATCGGCCTCGCAAGACGCTTGGTTACCTAACCCCTAACCAAGCATCGTTCAAACAACTATCTGTTGCACTTCCAAGTTGAATCTGCGAATGGTAAATGGAAAATCGTAATTATTAAGTACGCGGTAGTCCGTTGATCATATCTCTTCGGCTTTCTATTTACCATTTACTACTATTTGCTATTTGCCTTCACCATTCACCATTCACCATTTACAAGGATAGCCGAAAGTTTACAACTTTGGCTTCTTCAAAATTGCTAACTTGATAACTAGTTGGGGAGCGCGGGCATCTTGCCCGCAATGAGCGCATAGCGCGAACAAACCCTACCCCGCACTCAACTTAGAAGGGTATCGTGTCTTTCAGTCAACGGTGAGGTACTTTTCGTTATCGTGCGCAGTGGGAATATCTGGGCTGATAGCTACCTAAACGTTTGTTCGCGCTGCGCGCTCATTGCGGGCAAGATGCCCGCGCTCCACGGCTGCCCGCGCTGGGACACTCACTCTCTAAAGCTTGCCGTCGGCAGAAACCGAGGCGCCCGTCTCACCTTTGTTGCCTGCTCAAAAGAGTACGCATACTTGATCAGCTTCGGCTCGCTATACGCAGCTCCGAAAAACGAGACGCCAAACGGTAGTCCGAAAATGTAGCCGGCAGGCACGGTGATGTGTGGATAACCTGCGACCGCGGAGGCTGATGAATAGCCGCCGGTGAAGTGGTCACCGTTGATCCAGTCAGTGGGCCAGGCGGGCCCGCCCGTAGGCGCGATTAGCGCATCAAGCCGATGCCGGCGCATCACGAAGTCAATCCCCCGGCCTCGAGACAAGAGACGGTTCTTGCGCAGGGCTTGAAGATACTTCTTGTCGGTAAGCGGGCCTTTTCCCTGGGCCTTTATAAAAATGTCCTGCCCGAAGTAAGGCATTTCTTTATCGCGGTTCTTTTCATTGAATTCAATCACCTCTTTCAGCGTACGAACCGGCGCCTTGGGTCCGAGGCCGGCGAGGTAAGCATTCAAATCCGCTTTAAACTCGTAAAGCAACACCTCGAACTCGGAGTCGTCAAACTTTCCTTTGGTAGGAATGTCGGCAGGATCGATCACCACTGCCCCCAGTTTTTTGATCTCTCTTATGAGCTCTTCCATCCGCTTATCGACTTGATCGTTAAAGTTGAAGTACGCTCTGGCCACTCCGATACGCGCACCCCGTAACCCATCCTGATTGAGAAACCTGGTGTAGTCACTATGAGACTTGCCCTGGCTCGATCTGGTAGCGCTGTCGCGCGGATCGATTCCTGTTAGTGCCCCCAGCAGCACGGCTGCATCCGCGACAGTTCGAGCCATGGGACCGGCCGTGTCCTGACTGTGGGCGATGGGGATAATTCCCGACCTACTAACCAAACCGAGCGTGGGTTTGATTCCGACCAATGAGTTTGTGGAAGAGGGACAGACAATCGAGCCGTCTGTTTCTGTGCCGATGCTAGCCGCGCATAAGTTTGCGGCCGCCGCCGCTCCGGAGCCTGAGCTGGATCCACAAGGATTGCGGTCTAGCACGTAGGGGTTTCGGGTCTGACCACCGCGACCACTCCAGCCGCTGCTCGAATGATTTGAACGAAAGTTTGCCCACTCACTGAGATTTGTTTTGCCGAGTATGACTGCTCCAGACTCGCGCAGTCTTCGGGCGACAAACGCATCCCGGCTCGGAGTTGAGGCGACCAAGGCGAGCGAGCCGGCGGTTGTCATCATGCGGTCGGCGGTGTCGATGTTGTCCTTGATGAGAATCGGAATACCATGCAATGGTCCACGCGCGCCTTTTTCTTTGCGTTCCCGATCCAGGGCCTCAGCGATGGCCATCGCGTCGGGGTTGATCTCGATCACGGAGTTTATAGCTGGGCCGCGCTTATCAGTATCCTCGATGCGTTCCAGGTAGTTTCGTGTGATGGTACGCGCACTCAGCATTCCAGACTTCATACCCTCCTGCAGCTGGGCGATAGTCAGTTCATCAAATTCAAAGGGCTCAGGAGATGGCCCGAGTGGGTGAGCAGCCGCTGCATCCGGGTTGGCAGTAGCAATGACGGACTTGCTGATTGCTAGCGCACTGGCCAGCGCGCTTCTTTGCAGGAAGTCTCTACGCTTCATATCAGCTCCTTCAGATCTGATCAATGTGCAACTTCGCTCATCAGCGCCAGCAGGTTGTTTTCCGAGTCCCGAAAGGAAGCCATCCAGAGATCATACGAGCCCATATTCGCGACGAGCACAGGTTGCTCCTCAAATTGAACACCGCGGTCGGTAAGAGTTTGCGCGGCTTGCTGAATGTTGTCCACTTTGAAGTAGAGAATCGAGCTGGGATGATCAAACTCCGGCTTCTCAGGAAGCGAGAGCATGAGCCTGAGGCCATCGCAATCAAAAAAGGCCATCTGCGGTGGTACTGAGAAGAGGTGCTTCATTCCCAGCTGGTTTCGATAGAAATCGACTGCTCGCTCGAGATCGTGTGCGTTCACGGCAATCTGTCCAATCGAGGACAGACCAAAGTTAGTAGTGTCAGCCATTATGCTGCTCCATGGTTATCTTCGGTATCATCAAATGCTGGTAATCGCGGGTGGTGGGTCAGATTAGTTGTGGCACGCGCATCTTGCGCGTGATTCACGGGCGGGACGCCCGTGCCACTCCTTCAAACTGACCCGCTACCTAATCGCGGACTGATCCGGCCTTCAGCTCTCGCAAATCAGGTTTATACTCGACGATTTGTTAACGAGTCAATAAACTTTGCCGTCATTGTCTTCATATCATCACAAATGATTCAGCGTTCGAAGCATTCTGTTTGTAGTGCGTCGCGCTTTGCAAGAGTTGGCGTCTTAGCCTAGTGTTGTATGACCTGGAAACTTCTGGAGACTCGGAATGAAATCGCGGCTCGAGCTGCGACGCATGACTGTGGAAACGACGCCATATATTCAAGAACCGCCGAGCGCCGCTCGTGTCCTGCCTTTAGTCGCGATTGTGGGCCGGCCCAACGTGGGCAAGTCTACGATCTTTAACCGACTGATTGGTCAGCGCCGGTCGATCGTCGGCGACGAGCCCGGGATTACCCGCGATCGGATCTATGGAGAGGTCGAATGGTCTGGGGAGCGCTTTTCGATTGTCGATACTGGTGGCATCGTGCCCGACGACGACGCAGTCATTCCGGCAAATATTTTCAAACAGGCAGGCTTCGCGATTGACGATGCGCAGGCTTTGATCTGGGCAGTTGATGCGCGACAGGGTCTAACTCCGCTCGATGAAGAGTTGGCGAGGCTGCTGCGGGCGACCGGGAAGCGAGTGTTAATAGCGGCGAACAAGTCAGAGTCAGCGCGAGTAGAGGCGACAGCTTCGGAGTTCTACAAGTTTGGCTTTGAAGAAGTGTTTCCCATTTCCGCGGAGCAGGGAATCGGATTAGGCGAGTTACTCGATGCGTTGATTACGGGACTCGAAAGAGCACCGAACGAAGGCGAAGGGGTCGTCGCTTCAAACAAGCGCGAGCTGCGTCTGGCGATTGTAGGCCGTCCCAACGTGGGCAAGTCTTCTGTTCTGAATAGCCTGCTGGGTGAGGAGCGCGCGATCGTTTCCCCGGTTGCAGGCACGACTCGCGACGCTACGGACACTCTTCTGGAAACCCCGGATCAACTGTTTCGCCTGGTGGATACCGCGGGCATTCGGCGCAAAGGAAAAGCGGCTGAGATGGCGGAGAAGCTTTCTGTGGTGATGGCGATGAAGAGTTTGAAGCGTGCCGATGTCGCAATTGTTATAGTTGATGCCGAAGAGGGAGTTACCGCGCTTGATGCGCACATTGCGGGCTACGCCTACGACGCCGGCTGCTCGATCATCCTCGCGTGTAATAAGTGGGATGCTGTCAAGAACAAGGAAACAGGCACCTCATCGCAGTTTGAAAGAAACGTTCGAGAACGGATGAAGTTTCTCGACTTCGCGCCGATGATCATGGTTTCCGCCCTGACGGGCCAACGCGTGGAGAAACTCCTGCCGTTGGCGATTCGCGCTAATGAAGCACGCAATAGACGCGTAAGTACTTCGCAGCTTAATGCGTTTTTTGAGGATGCGGTTTCGCAGCCACGCGGGGGTAGTGCGCCGGCTCCAGTCAAAGGCGGAGTCTCGAGATTGCATGTGCAATACATGACGCAAGCGGGCGTGCGGCCGCCGACGTTTGTGGTGTTCACTTCCGGCGGCAAGGGAGGCTTACATTTTTCCTACCTCCGGTACCTCCAGAATCGTCTGCGCGAACAGTTTGATTTCTTTGCCACTCCGTTGCGCATTGTTGAGAAGCACAAGCAGCGCCAGAAGAGATAAGCCTGGTGGAGCACGTGGTTTTTTCCATGGTATCGACGCCCCCGATTACTTTTAATGTAGTTGCGCGCGACGGCGACGCTCGCGCCGGGATACTTACCACTCGACGCGGCATTATTGAGACACCTGTCTTCATGCCTGTCGGCTCTGCCGGCACGGTGAAGGCCACCCGCTTTGAGGCCCTTGAAGGAGAGCTTGATGCTCGCATTATTCTCGGGAATACCTATCATCTCTGGCTGCGGCCCGGTGTGGAAACCATCAAGGCTTGTGGGGGTTTGCATCGTTTCATCGGCTGGGACCGGGCTCTGTTAACTGATTCCGGTGGATTTCAGGTCTGGAGTCTCGGCGCGTTGAGAAAGATCAGCGAAGAAGGCACTGAGTTTCGATCCCATTTGGATGGCAGTCTGCGATTTTTGTCGCCGGAAGTGTCAATGGAAGTTCAAGCCGCGCTGGGATCAGACATTGTCATGGTGTTTGACGAGTGTGCGCCGGGTAAAGCCACCCACGATGAGGCGCGAGCCAGCCTGGAGTTAACGGCGCGTTGGGCGAAACGCTCGCGAGAGAAGTTTGACCAGTTGCAGCGGGAAGGACCCGACATGGGTTCCATTGGAATCACCGATCCTGAAGATACTCGGGTGGGCACTGTTGCGGGCAATCTGGCACCCCAGCGGGTATGGCGCCCAAGCCGGGATGCTCGGCCGGGTACCCCGCGCTGCCCCGCCGGGGACCCCGCGATGCCCGGGCTCCCGGAGGAGTTGACAGGAGCACAGGCGCTTTTTGGCATTGTTCAGGGGGCTGCGCACGGCGATCTCAGACGCGAAAGCCTGGAGCGCACTGTGGAAATCGGTTTCGATGGTTACGCGATTGGCGGGCTCAGCGTTGGGGAAGAGAAGTCTGTCATGTGGGAGGTGGTTGACGAGGTCGCTCCGCTCATGCCACCTGACCGTCCACGTTACCTGATGGGAGTTGGGACTCCGGAAGACTTGATTGCAGCGGTGGCCCGAGGCGTTGATATGTTTGACTGTGTATTGCCCACACGAAATGGTCGCACGGGGCAGGCGTTTACCTCGCGAGGAAAGTTGAATGTAAAGAATGCACAATGGACAGCGGACCAGCGGCCTTTGGACGAATCCTGCCGGTGCTCAGTGTGCCAAAGACACTCGCGCGCCTACCTCCGGCACCTTCATCAAACGGGAGAGATGCTGGCAGGTATCTTGCTGACCCATCACAATCTAGCCTTCTTCCTTGACACTATGCGACGTGTAAGGCAATCTATCCGGTCTGGCGATTTCCCAGAATTTCGACGAGAGTTCATTGAGCACCTGAGCGCATCGGGAGAGTGAAAACGCTCAGCGAGCGCCGGAACGACCGACACTGGGAGCCGTGTATAATTTGTAGAATAAAAATAGAGACGTTCGCCCCTAATCTCAATTCAGAAGACGGTTAAATGACAAACATTCTTATGTTCTTTCAAGGCGGCCTGGGAGCGCTCGGTGGCTTGCTGCCCATGTTGCTCATCATAGCCGTGTTCTACATGCTGCTGATCAGACCCCAGCAGAAGCGACAGCGGCAGCTGCAGGAAACGATATCCCAACTAAAAGCGGGCGATCGTATCGTGACCACCGGCGGCGTGATTGGAACCATCACCACTGTTCGCGATACTAGCTTCCTGATCCGAAGCGCTGACAAGTCTATTCTCGAAATTGCGAGGTCTGCCGTAGCCGGCATCGATGGGGAAGAGAAGAAGTAGTTCCCCTCTTACTAATTAGTTTTCCCAAGTGTCTTTGCAATGAAGAAAAAGAACCTCCTTCAACGTGCCATCATCATCGTCATTATTACGCTGTTAGGCATTTATATTGTCATCGGCCCACGCCGCAAGCCCAGGCTTAGCGATTTTACCTGGTCTGGAATCAAGACCAACCTGGCTTCGAATATCCGTCTGGGCCTTGACCTAAGAGGCGGTTCTCACCTGGTAATGCGGGTAAGGACCGATGTGTTTTTGAAGAAGTTGACGGAAGGCAATGCGCTCGCGGTTCAGACAGCGGCACGCGATGCTGGATATCCACCCAAGGACGTGAAGGTGGAAGCGACTTCCGGCACCTATGGAATCATTCTAGAAGCTGCGGAGCCCGCCAAGCTTGGAGAGATCGAAGAAGCAGTAGAGAAAAAGGTCGATCTTACTGAATGGACCGCCTCAACCAGCGGCAACACGATCACCTGGACGCTAACGCCCACTGCTCAGCGAGCACTAACGGAACAGGCGACCGAGCAGGCTCATCGCATCATCGAAAGCCGCTTGGATGCCGTAGGAGTTGCGGAACCGCTGGTGCAGCGACATGGAGCGCAAAGCTCGCACCAGATTCTGGTGCAAATGCCCGGCATCCAGGATCCAGAGCGCGTCAAGGAGTTGCTCAAAGGCGAGTCACGGCTCGAACTGGTTCACGTTGTCAGTCCGCCTAGCCCGGCACCCTCGCAAACTTACGCCACGAAAGAGGAAGCAGAGGCTTCTTTGGGCGGAACCGTGCCGAGTAACCGAAAAGTGCTTCCGTATGCGGAACGCACTGAGCCCACAGCCGCCGGCCAACCGGCTCCCACGACTGACAAGCCTAAGCAGTGGGTGGTAGTGGAATGGCCCCCGGTAGTGGATGGTAGCGAACTCCGCAACGCATCTGCTACGCAGGCCCAGGGCGGTTCTTCGGATTACCAGATTGCCTTTTCATTTAAGCCCAGTGGAGCGGAGAAGTTTGGCGCCTGGACCGGGGCAAACATCAACCAGTACATGGGCGTGGTGTTGAATGATGAGGTGAAATCAATCGCCTACATCAAGTCCCAGATTTTCGATCAGGGTGAGATTAGCGGGCGATTTACCAAGGAGTCTGCTGATGATCTGGCACTTACGTTGAGATCCGGAGCTTTGCCGGCGCCTATCGAGTATCAGGAAGAGCGAACGGTCGGACCTAGCCTGGGTGCTGATTCAATCCGTTCGGGCGTGCGTGCGTCAGTCTTCGGTCTGCTTTTCGTTGTTGCCTTCATGTTGTTTTACTACCGCGGCTCGGGCGTAAACGCCGTGGTGGCGTTGCTCTTGAACATGATCCTAATGCTGGCAGCTCTGATTGTATTCGGCGCCACCCTAACTCTGCCGGGTATTGCCGGAATGATTCTGACAATTGGTATGGCGGTCGATTCGAACGTGCTGATCTTTGAGAGGATTCGTGAGGAACTGCTTACCGGGAAGACGATCGCCTCGGCGGTTGACCAGGGATTTCAGCGGGCGATTGTGACTATCATTGATACGCACGTCACCACAATTGTTTCGTCAATGTTCCTGTTTGTCTTCGGCACTGGGCCACTGCGCGGCTTTGCAGTCACGCTGGTGCTGGGGCTGGTAATAAATCTTTTCTCAGCCGTTTACGTTTCGCGCACGATTTTCATCTGGCAACTGAGTCGCAAGCGCCGCATTGAGACGCTGAGTATCTAAATAACGACGACGAGTTGCAGTTACTTGTCACCAACAACTTCTTCTTCTGGATCTTATGATTCAAGTCTTTAAAAGCATTAAGATTGACTGGCTCGGGCGGCGCCGCCTGTTCATTGGGATTTCAGTTGCCCTGATGCTGGCTGGCCTGGGTTCGGCTATGTTTCGTCAATGGAAGCATCCCAATGGCACGGAAGCTTTTAACCTGGGAGTCGACTTCAAAGGCGGGACCGTCGTTACTACGAAGTTCAACCGGCCGACAACCGTGGAGGCAATCCGTGAGACCTTAGCCAAGCAGGGAGTGGCGGAAGCAACTATCCAGGGCGTAACCGACCGGGCGGACACTTTCCTGATCAAGGTGCCGCTTGAGGGTGCCGGTGGTGAACAATCGCAGACGGAAGTTGAACTGGGCCGTAAAAGAATTCGTGATGCCTTAAACACTGTCGGCCCGGAACGCGAGGCCTATGAAATCCTGGGTACCGATGCCGTGGGAGCGGTGGCGGGAGCTCAGCTTAGAAATAAAGCCATTGCGGTGACCCTGGCCGCCCTGGTAGGCATGCTCGTCTATATTGCCTTCCGTTTCGAATGGACCTACGGCGCCGCGGCCGTGATTGCGGTATTTCACGACGTCCTGGTGACCCTGGGGTTCTTCTCGATCTTCCAGTGGGAGATAAGTCTCACCGTTATTGCAGCCCTGTTGACACTCGTCGGCGCTTCGGTGAATGACACAATCGTCGTCTTCGATCGCATTCGAGAGAATCGCCGCCTTCACCGGCGCCAGACGCTTTACAAGATTACCAACGACTCTATCAATCAGACGCTCTCACGAACCGTTATAACCCAGGGACTCATCATTCTCTCCGTTCTGGCCATGGTCATTTTCGGTGGCGACGTGCTGCGTGGGTTTTCACTGGCACTGTTGATCGGCACGATCGTCGGTACTTATTCTTCAGTCGCTGTGGCCAGCCCGATCATGGTTTGGTGGGAGCAGCGTATCGAGGCCGCTAACAAAGCTGCCGCGTTGGGAGCAGTTTCTGTGACCACTCGCTCGACGCGTCCCGGCAGCAGTAAGGTGAAGGCCGAGCCTCTTTCTGCGCGAGCGGAAAAACACCCGCGCGGTGCAGTTTAGGTCTCACTTGCCATGCCTGGGTGAGGGACCGATGTGCCTCCGAGACAACCTCTAACAACTTCGATTTTTGCTCTTGACTTTGCGACGCGTTGCGGCTTAGACTGCCGCCGTTGCTGGCCAATTAAATACTCAAAAGTCGACCGCGCATTGTAAGCGCAGGTGGGAAGCGCGGCGGTCTGGTTGAGGGGCTGGCGAGTTTTTGTCTCGCGCAGCGGCTTTTCCCAAATCTAATTTGAGTGCTCAGATCGAGAGCTGCTGCTTTCCCTTCTTTAGTTACGGAACTCCCGCAGCGACCTTTGAGAGCACTAACTGCTATGGCGAGTTTTACCCTGATCCATTTGGCACCGGAATAGGGAGGAGAAATACATGTTCGACAACCTGATAGAGTCTAGTTCGCACAGAGAAGATATTTCGCGAAAGGGCTCGTTCATTCTTATTACTGTCGCCGTCTATGCCGTGCTGGGTGTCACATTTTTCATTGCCGGTATCTACTTGTATGACGCGCACCTGGAGAACCAGAATCTCGACCTGATAACGCTGGTTGCACCGGTACCGGTGCCGCCACAGCAGAATCAGCCGGAGAAACAGGACACTCCCAAGCCGACAAAGGTGGAACAGAACGTAGACGTGAGAAGAGAGCTGATTGCGGACGTCTCGCGAACGGAACTGGTTCCCAAGGAGATCTCGGCCAAGGCCAGTGATGTGCCGCCTGTCAGGCGCGGCGTCATCACCCAGATTGGAACCTCCAATTCTGACGCTGCGACTCCGGTAGCTGTGGGGCCGGGAAGCGGCTCGGGGATAATCTCCGCTCCAACGAAGGTCGACATCGCTGAACCGCCGCCGCCAGCCCCGACTCCACCCAGAGCTCCGATTTCGGGCGGCGTCTTGAACGGCAAGGCAATTAGTCTACCGAAACCGGCGTATCCGCCGATTGCCAGGCAAGCACACGCCTCCGGAACCGTAGTGGTCCAGGTCACCATCGACGAGAACGGCAACGTGATTTCCGCACGCGCAGTATCCGGACATCCGTTGTTGCAGGCCGTGTCAGTTGGAGCTGCTCGCGGAGCGAGGTTCTCGCCTACGAAGCTCTCCGGACAGCCGGTGAAGGTAACCGGCGTCATTACTTACAACTTCGTGGCTCAATAACTGCGGAAGGTCATCTGTCAAGGTGGGGCTCCGCGGGGCCTCATTTCTGCTGACCCCTGCTAGCTTTCAATGTCGAAAAAACGTTTGGAGGGTTTACCGTGACTATTCTAACAAGTCTTCTAGGAACAAAAGCCTTTAGCCTCTTCATTTTCTTGTGGCAAGCAGCACCACCAGCGGACGCCGCAGCGGATCACTTTTCCATAATGCAAATGGTAAAGAGCATGGGCTCCGTCGCAATCGCGGTTGTCGTCATCCTCTTAATCATGTCTGTCTACTCGATTGCGATAATGGTTGAGCGGTATCTGACCTACTCCGCCGCCAAGAAACAATCGCGCGAGTTTGCTCCGCGTGTGGCGCAGGCGCTGAAGAACGATCGCATCGAAGAAGCCATCAATATTAGCGACAAGCACCGCAAGTCGCACCTGGCGATGGTGGTGAGCAGCGGTTTGCAGGAGTTTCGCGCCCACGGGCAGTCGTCGGATATTTCCGGCGATGAGATTGAAGCTTCCAAGCGCGCGCTACAACGAGCGATCGCCATCAAGAGTGCCGAGTTCAAACGTGGCTTGTCTGGTTTGGCGACGATTGGTTCGACCGCACCGTTCGTGGGTCTCTTTGGAACGGTGTTTGGAATCATCAATGCGTTCCGCGGAATGAAGAACGCGGAAACAGCAGGCATCGGCGCCGTCGCAGGCGGGATTTCTGAAGCCCTGTTTACCACAGCCCTTGGTTTGCTTGTCGCCATCCCGGCCGTGTGGCTGTTCAACTACTTCACCGGCAAAGTCGATGGGTTCATAGTTGAGATGGACAACTCAGCCTCCGAGCTGGTCGACTACTTCATTAAGAATCGCACCAAGCAATTGAAGCCATAAGGCCAAGCTGTTTATCGGGCGGCGCGCCTTACGCGGGCCCCTGCAATGGCTTTGCGAAAGGGGAATTTGTTATGGGAATGAGCGGTGGCGACCAGGGTGGCTTTCAATCCGAGATCAATGTCACGCCGATGGTCGATATTATGTTGGTGTTGTTGATCATCTTTATGGTGGTGACCCCATTGCTGCAACACGGCATTACGGTGGCTCTCCCGTCGGGCCTGACGAACCCTGATGTCGATCCCAGAATTATCAAAGAGTCGTCGATTGTGATCTCCATCCCTAACAACGGCGAGTACTACCTTGGTAAGCAGAGAGTCGCCCAGGAGGACATCAAAAGCAAGGTCGGCCCGATGTTAGAGAAAATGAAGACGGAAGAGGACCGGATTGTCTACATTAAGAGCGGGGTCAATGTCTCATATGGCGATGTGGTCAACGTTATTAATGAGGTCCGCGCACTGGGCGTAGATAAGATCGGATTGGTAGCTGACAAGAAGAAGGGCGGTGCGGCCGCTCCAGAGCCAGCTCCAGCCACGTAGCTGACTTGCGCGCAAGGTCAGTTGTTGGTTGCGCCGATTCTCGAGGAGTAAAATTCATGTCTATGGATGGTGATAAAAAGAAAGGCCACGGCGCGAAAGCTGTGCCGTACATCAACGTGACGCCATTAATCGACGTCCTTCTGGTGTTGCTGATCATTTTTATGGTGATCACGCCGCTTAAGCCGAGCCGCTTCAAGGCGGATATTCCCACGCAGAGAGATCCAAACGAGGACCTCAGTCAACTGAAGCCAAATCCACTCACCCTCGTTGTCTCAATCTCAAGCGATCTTCAAATCAAACTTAATTCGGACTCGATGGGATCCGTAAACGACACGGCATTCTTGTCTCAGAAGTTGACGCAGGTGTTTCGGCAGCGCAAGGAGCTACGAGCCTATAAACCCGGCATGGAAACCCGAAGTGATGTGCCGGAGCAGGATCGCATTGAGAAGACTGTGTTCATAAAAGCCCCGCGCGGACTTAGATATGAAGAGGTGGTAAAGGTGATCGACGCGATAAAAGGCGCCGGCGCTAACCCGGTTGGTTTGCAGGTAGATGATCTGCCTCAATAGGGCGCAGCGGATAACTTGAATCAAGCTTCGATCTCTGGCCTGCCGCATAGTTGCCGGTCAACAATGGAGCCACCGATAAATGAAACTCTCTCAAGCTAGGATCGCAATCGCCCTGGCAGTTGTTATTGCCACCAGTTCGGGTTGTGGCGTTATCAATAGAATAAGAGCCAAGAATGAGCTGAACGAAGCCGCCCGCACCTATCGCGAAGGGCATTTTGTGGAAGCCGAGCAACACGCCAGAAGGGCCCTTGAGCTCGATCCCAATAGCAAGACGGCGCCTCTGTTTATTGCCCGTACTGTTCACGCCCAGTATCGTACTGGTGTCAATACGCCCGAGAACATCGCCAAAGCACGTGCAGCCATTGACGCCTATAGAAAGATCCTGGATTCTGAGCCAACTAATGAAGAGGCGTACAAGGCGATCGCCTTTCTCTACGAGAAGATTAAAGAGGATGACAAGCTTCGGGATTGGATCATCGCCCGGGCGAATGATGGCCGGGTGGAGGCAGACAAACGCGCTGAGGCTTAT
>CAZVHN010000006.1:0-1621 GCA_964626895.1 uncultured Chloracidobacterium sp.
GGAATGGGCGGACTTCGTTCATACACCCTAATAACGTCGCGGGCGCTCGGTGGATTTGTGAGATTGACCGATCATGCCTAGAGACTAGTATGACAGCGCTATGAGGTATCCAGCCGCGTCGCGGTTCGCTTCCGGCTTTCATAAGACGCTCGGTTGCGATGCTGGTAGTACTCGCAGCGCTGGATTAGGTCAGCCCACGAGTGCGGCCAGCGGTTCCAGATCTTCGATGCCAGCGTGTTGGCTGCCTCCGCGACCTGCTCCAGGGTGATCTGCGGATTTTTCCCCCCGAAGCTGCTGGGTTGCAGCGGCCAGGAAGTACATCACCAATCGTGAACATAACCAGTGTCGAATTAAACTCCGAAACGTGCGGACTTCAAACGCGCCGAAGCCCGCCTCCTGTTTGGCCCGCTCGAACCACTTCTCCACGTGCCAGCGGGCGAAGGCCGCCTTCAGCATCTCCTTCAGGCTCACCGAGCCGGAAGCATTGCTAACGAAGTATTTGTACTCCCTGGCGTCCGGACGACGCGCCACGATCAACCAGTATCGTCGATCTGTAGGCCGCGAAATTTCCCCTGAGGTGTCCGTCAAATGCACCCGCGCCGCCTTGACCTCCCATACCACCGGACCGCGCGTGGCGTCCTTGATGGTCATGGAATGCCATGGCTGTTGCGTGAACCGCGGACTATGTCGGCACACGTTGTCTACACGCTTGGCCGCGTGGGCCTTCTGCAACGAATGGCAATGGGGAAGGGTGGGCCAACAAAAAAAGTCTCGCGGCACCTCGCCGATTCCACGTTGACCCAGAGTGTCCAGGGAGAACCAAAACTTGGGTACGCGGCCGTATTCCTCATCAAAGGTCACCCACGAGAAGCGCACGCCGTTTTTCTGCGCCGCGCTCACCTGGTGCAGGGCGATTTGCCACTTGGGACGGTAGACCACATCGTCGGGAATCGTCGCCTTCCGACGGCGATCGCCATCCTCGTCCCACGACTTGGGCACGTACAGGTCACTGGCCAGCACGCAGTTGAACGGGTTGTTGGAATGATTGTCCGTGTACAACAGATGCTGACCCACCACACAGTTGTCGATCTTCCCTGTTTCTCCGCACCACTGCCGCTGGACTCCCGGCGTCTTATCCCCTTGCTTGGCATGCCCCGAATTGTCCAACACCCCGATGGCGTCATCGGAACCGTGCTCGTCCATCACCAGTTGCTGCAACAAGCCGTTGACTCGCTCTTCTTCCCAGGAAAAGAAGGCCAAGAACTCCTGCAACGTGCGTACCGGCACGCCTGCGGCCAAAGCGATGGGCTCGATGCTCTTCCTCTTCAGGTCCGCCATCAATCCCAACAAATACCGTTCCCAATGCTTGAAGGTTGACTCCTTCTGAAAACAAACCCGAAAACGCCCGAGAAGCGCAGCCAACGCCGGCTGCAACGATCGAATCTGATCCGCTGTCATCCTCACGCCTCCATGATGTCCGGTCGCGAACATCATCGGCGCAGAACATCCATTTACTTGAGCCGTGGTAGCGCTGTCATACTAATGTCCAGTGCCTTGCGGCCGGTGGCCTCCGCTTCCTCAAGATCGCCCAGTCTCCATCGGACTCTGGCTAGACAAAACA
>CAZVHN010000007.1:0-10911 GCA_964626895.1 uncultured Chloracidobacterium sp.
AAACGGTGACCCAGCAACACTGGCGGGAGCCATTCGCAACGAAACCCGTCTGCTGGAACCAGACGTCGCGTTATTCGGCGTTCGCGCGATGGAGGAATTGATCTCTGACTCGCCCGCGGCGTTCATGCGCCGCTTCCCGGCCCTGCTGATTGGCATCTTTGCGGGCGTGGCACTGCTGCTCGCATCCATCGGCATTTACGGAGTCGTTTCATACTCCGTCAGCCAACAGACACATTACATCGGCGTGCGCATGGCTCTCGGCGCGCAGGCTTCCGACATTCTGAGGATGGTGCTGAAGCAAGGGCTCGGGGTGTCCCTGGTGGGCATGGCAATTGGAGTATTGGCAGCGCTCGGTCTGATGCGGTTGCTGAGGAGTCTGCTTTATGAGGTCGAGACCAACGATCTGGGAACGTTTGCGTTGGTTGTCGGCACACTGTTCGTGGTCGCGTTGTTGGCTTCTTACATTCCAGCGCGGCGAGCGACGAAGGTCGATCCGCTAGTCGCACTGCGTTACGAATAAGAATTTCGAATTGCGGATTGCGAATTTCGGATTTTGTGTTTACCGATCTTTGGGTGGTCCGGCAAACAGATCAACTGACGCCATTTTCAAATTCGAAATTCGAAAATTCGCAATCCGCAATTCCAAATTGGCAATCGGCAATAGGAAGGAAACCCATGGAATCACTAATCAAAGACATTCGCTACGGCGTCCGATCTCTTTTGAAGCATCCGGGGTTCACCGGTATTGCGGTTCTCACCCTCGCGCTTGGCATTGGCGCGAACACCGCAATCTTCAGTGTCGTGAACGCCGTGCTGTTGCGTACATTGCCTTTTCGCGAGCCGGATCGCCTGGTGATGGTATGGGAAGATGCGTCTTTTGCTGGTTTCCCACGCAACACGCCGGCACCAGCCAATTATGCCGATTGGAAAGCCCAGAACCAGGTGTTTGAAGAGATGGCCGCATTCGACGAGCGCAGCTTCAACCTGACAGGGGACGGCGAACCGGAAAAGATTGAGGCTTATGGCGCGACGGCCAATTTTTTCGGGCTGCTCGGGATTAGCCCGGTCCTGGGCCGCGTCATCCTGCCAGAAGAGGACCAGCCGGAAGCGAACAAGGTTGTCATGCTCAGCTACAGTCTCTGGCAGCAGCGTTACGGCGGTGAGCGTAGTGTCGTAGGGCGGGAGCTGGTGCTCAATGGCGAGAAATACACGGTCGTCGGCGTAATGCCGGCAGGTTTTCAGTTCATGGAAAGCCGCATCGGACTTTGGGTGCCGATGGCTTTCACCTCTGAGACGCTTGCTCAGCGCGGTAGTCATTACCTGAATGTCATTGCGCGAATGAAGCCCGGGGTCACGCTGGCCCAGGCGAATGCGGATATTCATACGATTCAACAACGGATTGCTCACGATCATCCGGACGAAGCTGGGCGGCTAAGCGCTTACGCAATGCCGCTGCGTGAGCAGCTAGCGGGCGACGTGCGCCGGCCACTGCTCGTATTGTTAGTCGCCGTCGGATTTGTACTCCTGATTGCTTGCGCGAACATTGCCAACCTGTTGCTTTCACGCGCAGCTAGCCGTAGTCGGGAGATCGCAGTCCGAGCGGCCCTGGGGGCAAGCCGCGTGCGTATCGTCCGTCAGTTGCTGGTTGAGAGTCTGCTGTTGGCCACCACCGGCGCAGTGTGCGGTTTATTGTTCGCTACGTGGAGCTTTGCTTTTCTCCAGCGACTGGTTCCTGACGGTCTGGCCCTCTCGACCAAACTCAGCCTCGATCTGCAAGTGCTCGGTTTTACATTGCTCTTGGCCTTATTGACCGCTGTGGTTTTCGGCTTAGTCCCCGCATTCCAAGCTTCGAAAATCGATCTCAACGAAGCATTGAAACAAGGGGGCGGACGCACAGGTTTGAATGTGGGCGGCAACAGATTGCGTAGCGCCATGGTTGTGACTGAAGTCGCCCTGGCGTTGGTGTTGCTGGTCGGCGCCGGACTGCTCATTCAAACCTTTCTCAAGTTGCGCGATCAATATTCGGGATTGCGGCCTGAAAATGTTTTGACCTTGCGGACGGTGCTGCCACGCAGCAAGTACCCCAAGCAACCGCAGCGTGCAGCTTTCTATAAGCAAGTGTTGGAGCGTGTAAAGTCCTTACCGGGCGTGGTTTCAGCCGGTTACGCGACCACCGTCCCATTGGCCTGGAAGGGCGGCACGAGCGGGTTCTTTCCAGAAGGTCGCACCGTCGAACGAGCGTCCGCAGAAGGCCTTTCTTATGACGCAAATCATAGACAGGTCAGCGCCGACTATCTCAAGACAATGGGCATCCCTCTGCTGAGAGGGCGTTCTATCAGCGACGGTGATGATGAACGGGCAATGCCTGTGGCCATTATCAACGAAACGATGGCGCGGCAGTACTGGCCCGGCGAAGACGCTATCGGCAAACGTTTCAAGCTTGGCGACCCCGAGGAGGACATGCCGTGGATGACGGTTGTGGGCGTGGCCGGTGATGTGAGGCAGATGGGAGTTGATGAGCCGGTCAAGGCTGAGATGTATATACCTTACGGGCAAATCAAAGATTACCAGTGGTTTGCCCCGCGCGATCTGGTAGTTCGGACAGCGGTCGATCCGTTGAGTCTTGTAGCCGCTGCCCGTAGCGAGATTCACCAGGTTGATCCCGCTCAACCCATCTCAAATATTCGGACCATGGAAGAGGTGCTCGGGGAAGAGACCGCATCGCGGCGCCTGGGCATGACGTTGCTGACGATCTTCGCAGCTCTCGCTCTGCTGCTGGCGACACTCGGGATTTACGGTGTGCTGGCTTACTTCGTGGTGCAGCACACGCAGGAGATCGGTGTCCGGGTAGCCTTGGGCGCGCAACGACACAACATACTCGGACTCGTGTTAAGGAAAGGAATGACGTTGACGCTGCTGGGCGTTGGAATCGGCCTGGGCGTGGCATTCGCTTTAACGCGGTTGATGGCGAGCTTGCTGTACGGGGTAAGCACGACTGATCCGCTGACTTACGCGACGATAGCGCTGTTGCTCACAGCGGTGGCGTTGGTCGCCTGCTACCTGCCGGCGCGCCGGGCTGCAAAGGTAGACCCGATGGTGGCGTTCCGGTATGAGTGAGTGGCATAGACTTCAGTCTGTGATTGGCGGGTGCGATAATTTCCAGGTTGGATGAGGCAAGTGGCATGAACTTTAGTATGTGATACAAGTGGCATGGACTCTAGTCTGTGATTGTCGGTTACGATAACTTCAAAGTTGGATGATCACGAGACCGCCACACAGACTAAAGTCTATGCTACGTACCGCGGCACGAGTCGAACAAAGTACAAAGAACTAAGTACTAAGTACTAAGTACAAAGAAAAAAATTGCCCAGAATCCTAATTGCTGACGATCAACCTGACGTTCTGGCCGCTCTGCGCCTGCTGTTAAAAGGCGAGCGCTTCGAGATTCAAACCGCCTCGTCTCCCGCCGCTGTGCTCAAGGCCATAGATTCGCAGGAACTGGACGTCGTTCTGATCGATCTGAACTACGCACGCGACACCACCTCCGGCAGCGAGGGACTAGAGTTGCTGACCAGAATTCAGTCACACGATCCCACTATCCCAATCGTCGTGATGACCGCGTGGGGCAATGTGGATCTGGCAGTCGAGGCAATGCGCCGCGGGGCGCGCGACTTCATTCAAAAGCCCTGGGACAATGCGCGATTGTTGGCTGTTCTGCGCACTCAGGTCGAGCTGGCGGAAGCCCTGCGGCGTGGCCAACGACTGGAAGCGGAGAACCTGACGCTGCGCGACACGGCCGCCGGTACCACAGCCGAGCTACCAAAAATCATTGCGGAATCACCGGCGATGAAAGAGGTGCTCAAGCTGGTCGAGCGTATTGGACCGGCCGACGCCAACGTTCTGATCACGGGCGAGAACGGGACCGGAAAAGAGGTGATCGCGCGAGCGCTGCACGCCATCTCTGCCCGCTCCCGAAAGCCGCTGGTTTCTCTGAATGCGGGTGCGCTCGCCGAAGGTGTTTTCGAAAGCGAGCTCTTCGGGCACGTGCGAGGCGCGTTTACTGACGCCAAGACGGATCGCGTGGGGCGGTTCGAGCTGGCCGATGGCGGCACGTTGTTTCTCGATGAGATCGCCAACGTCCCACTCAACCTGCAACCAAAACTCTTGCGGGTGCTGGAAACAGGCGAGTTTGAACGTGTCGGCTCGTCGAAAACGCAAAAGGTAAACGTGCGTGTGCTCTCGGCTACGAATTCTGACTTGAATGTTGACGTCGCCCGGGGCAGGTTCCGTCAAGATCTATTGTTTCGTTTGAACACGGTCGAAGTCCATCTGCCGCCGCTTCGCGATCGACTCGACGATATTCCTCCCCTCGCCGAACATTTCCTGCGGCAGCATCGCGATCATTACCGGCGCCCGGTTGAGGGCTTCAGCCGTGAGGCTGTCGAAGCTTTGCGCCAGCACGCGTGGCCAGGGAATGTCCGTGAATTGGATCACGTGGTTGAGCGTGCTGTGTTGATGACCCCCGGCATGACGGTCACGGCTTTTGACCTTGCGCTACAAACCTCGCGAGACGCCAGTGTCTCGGCGCGTTTGGAAGAGATGAGCCTCGAAGAAGCCGAGCGCCTGCTGATTGGAAAAGCTCTTGCCCGTTTCGATGGAAATGCTAATCGGGCCGCCGAAGCGTTGGGCTTGAGCCGTAGCGCGCTCTACCGCCGCTTGCAGAAGTATGGGTTATCATAACGGTGTGAGCGTCCATCCAGAACGACCAAAGCACACGACGACATTTACCACTCTTGACCCGGCGTTCAAGAGTGGCGGACGCATGAAATTTGAGCGCCGAGTTACGATTCTGGCGATTTTGGCGGGCCTTCCCGCGGTGTCCTTGTGTGCGTTGCTGCTGTGGCTTGACGGCTATTCGGGCCGCACTCAGTGGACTGTCGACCTCTTACTCGTGCTCCTGTGGCTGGGCAACGCATTCAACCTCAAGCAGCGCATCGTTCGACCGCTGCAAACCCTTTCCAACATCCTCGCAGCAATTCGCGAAGGCGATTTTTCCATCCGCGGACGGCGCGCGGGAAGTGGTGACGCGCTCGGCGAAGTGATGCTCGAGGTGAATGAGCTGGGCCAGACACTGCGCGAGCAACGACTGGGGGCGCTCGAAGCCACGGCATTGCTGCGCACCGTGATGTCCGAGATCGATGTCGCGGTTTTCGCCTTTGACGGTGATCGGCGTCTGCGCCTGGTGAATCGAGCCGGCGAGCGGTTGCTATCACAGCCGGCGCCGCGCCTGCTGGGACGGACCAGCGGCGAACTTGGGTTGGAAGTCTGCCTGGAGCGCGAGTTTGACGGTCCTCAGACGATGCAGATGGTTTTTCCCGGCGGTGTCGGTCGCTGGGACATTCGCCGCAGCACATTCCGTGAGCGTGGGGTGCCGCATCAGTTGCTGGTATTAACCGACCTCAGTCAAACGCTGCGTGAGGAAGAGCGCACCGCCTGGCAACGACTGTTGCGGGTGTTGGGCCATGAGTTGAACAATTCACTGGCGCCCATCAAGTCGGTCGCGGGTAGCCTTGCCGATCTGCTCGACCGCCAGCCTGAGCCTGCTGATTATCGCGAAGACATGCAGCGAGGGTTAGACGTCATTTCATCGCGCGCCTCGTCCCTGACGCGCTTTGTCGAGTCGTATTCAAAACTGGCGCGTTTGCCGCAGCCCCGCTTCGAGACCCTAAATGTGGGAGAGCTGGTCCGGCGCGTCGCCAGCCTGGAGACCAGGCTGCCGGTTAGCGTGGTTGCCGGGCCTGAGGTAATGGTCCAGGGCGATAGCGCGCAGTTGGAACAGTTGTTAATCAACCTGGTGCGGAATGCAGTCGATGCTTCGCTCGAAACTGGCGGGGCAGTCAAATCCGGCTGGACTCAAAACAACGGCAAGCTTGATGTTTGGGTCACTGACGAAGGACCCGGCCTGGCCAGCACGGCGAACCTTTTTGTGCCGTTCTTTACTACCAAAATCGAAGGCTCCGGCATTGGCCTGGTCCTCTCGCGGCAGATTGCCGAAGCGCATGGCGGCACGCTGACTCTCGAAAATCGTGGGGACTTGCGGGGTTGCGAGGCGCGTTTGAGATTGCCGCTGTGAGCGCTGTCCGCGCCGGGGCAGTGGCCCGACTGTTAAGAAGGGCTTGGCAAGATTTTGAGATTCATTCGCGCTGAGTCCGCTGCCGACGACTGACAGTAGCTGGTTCCGAATTACTCCGCGATACCGGTCATGGTCTTGGATTCATGCCCGAGAGATGCTCAACAGATAGTTTGTTGTCCGCAGTTTCCCAGGCCTTCTCAAATTCGCGTTGGACCATTAGCGCGGAACTGTCTTTCCCCTGGCGCTTCAGGCTTTCGACCAGGCCGAATAAAGCGCGTCCGTTGCGCTGATGTTTAGCAATCTCGGCTCGAAACACTTTCTCCGCTTCGGCATAGTCGCCATTCATTAGCAGGGCGCCGCCAAGCAATTCGCGCGCTGGCAGATCCCAGTCGGAAGGCTCGTTGTAGCCCACTGCATCTTCGGCCTCAACCGCTCTACGCAAGAGCGCAAGCGCCGTTTGTTTATCGCCGCGGGCCATGGCGATCTTGCCGGCGAGCATCTGTTCTGCAACTTTGAGGACATCGCGGGCACTGTTGTTACCAAATCCTGAGTCGGCGGGAATGGTCTTGACTACCGACTGAAAGGCCCTGAACTCTGAGTCGGCATCGGCCGGTTTGTTCATTCCCGCGAGAGCCGTACCGCGCGCGAAGTGCCAGAACGCGGTCGTGATCTTCATTTCGGGATCGGGCTGCCCTGTCTTCAATACTTCGTCCCACTTACTGAAACGAACCAGGGCCACCGAGGTATAGGGCATGAACATTTCCAGCATCGGCATCGCCTTAATCTGCGGCTTGACGTTGGCTTCGAGCTCGCGCGCGGCTTTGATGGAGTCTGCAAACCGGCCTTTCATCGCGTTGGCGGCTGCCAGGAAGTGAATGTTGTGGTTGTAGTACATCATCGGATAGAAGCCTTGCGCACCCGTCGATGCGATGTACTCACGGTCAGCAACGATTGCATCGGCGTTCACTTGTGCCGCCTCGTGGTAGTCGCCCGTGCGTATGTAAATGTGAGAGGGCATATGGACCAGGTGTCCGGCCTTAGGCGCTAGTTTTCCCAGCCGCGCCGCGCTCGGCAACGCTCGTTCGGGATTTTCCGAAGCCTCTACGGCGTGAATGTAGTAATGATTGGCGCCGATGTGGTTTGGATTACGGCGCAGTACTCCTTCGAGGGCGGCGACAATCTCCTCTGTCCCTGCGGCCGGCTTACCGTCCAGCGACCAGAGTTTCCAGGGTCGCAGGTTCATCATGCTTTCGGCGTAAAGCGTAGCAGCGTCCAGATCGTCGGGATAACGTTTTACGAGTTCGCCCATTGCGTTCTTGTAGTCAAGGGCGAGTTTTTGCCGGTCGGCCTGCGGGTCGTTGGAATACCTCTTAACCAGCGCTTCGATGTAAGCACGTTCGTGTTCCGAACTCTTCAGCGAGAGTGTCAGGGCTTTTTGCAGGTTTGCGTACGCCTCTTTCAACTGGGGCGTGTCGGCTTGCAGGTTGTAGTTTGAACCGAGCGCGAGCGCAATACCCCAGGAAGCCATGGCCAATTGCGGATCGAGGGACGCGGCACGTTTGAACGAACGAACGGCTTCGTCGTGGTTGAAGGCGTACATGTAAGCCAGACCTTGATTGAAAAACTTCTGTGCTTCGGGATTGGTGGTTGAAACCGGGTGATTTACATCGCCCAAGCCGGAGGCCAGCGACGCAGCTTCCGTTACTTTTGGGGAGTGGCTGTGCTGAGCAGGGGTCACCACGGGAACAAGCAGTGTCAGCGCAAGCATCAAGTACTTCATTTGAATTCTCCTAACTGGGCCTCACAAGCCGGATGAAGTTTAGGGTATCGACTGCGGTAATGCGCTATGGTCTGTTCAGAAATCGCCTTCATGACGGGGAAACCAGGGTCGGACGTAGTTTAATCCAAAAGTGAGAGTCGGACGAAGTTGGCTCATAAGATGCTCAGTCTTTCGGGTTTCCTGCGATTGCTCGCATTGAGACGCTTCAAACTCAGGAAATTTGCAGGGCAAGCGCAGCGCGCCCCCGGCTCAAGAGGCAGCCCCACTCAACTCCATGAGCAGGGAACCAGTTGAGTTAGATGGATTAGTGTTGTGTGGCACCCTGTCCGCCGGCGGGGGCGCGCTGCGCTTTGCCCCCTTCCCAAACCTGTAATTCGCCGGCATTTCCATCAGCTTTCGTAAGTTCTTCAGCAACACTATGCCGGCTAGCTACCACTCCTGAACTTTCAGGATCAGACTGCGTATCCCGCTGATGTGACCCGGCGCGTAGGTTGGAGAATTGAGCCGGGTATCGTAAATTAGCGCAAGTCAAACCCAATTGACGACCAGCGCAGGAGGGACGTTTTATGAAGTTCAGCAAACTCATTTTGAAGAATATCCTGCGTAACAAGCGACGCACACTCCTTACGGCTTCGAGTATTGTGGTATCCCTGTTCTTAATCATTACACTGGCAACTATATTGACCGAGTCTTCGAGGGGCAGCGCCGAAGCTAGCCCAATACGCCTGTGGACGCGGCATTCGGTTTCCCTGACCTTCGATCTGCCCGCTGCCCACCAACAACGAATGACCACTGTCCCCGGCGTGAAAAGCGTCATGCCGTTTAGTTGGTTCGGAGGAATTTACAAGGACGAGAAAAACTTCTTCGCAAACTTCGCGGTGGATGCGACCAAGTTACGGGGAAACTACCCCGAGCTAAAGATGTCTGAGGCCGAGTGGCAAGCGTTCATTAGCGACAGGCAGGGAGCTGTGGTGGGCCAAAAGCTCGTCAAGCTATACGGTTTCAGCCCGGGCCAGCGCATTACGCTCCGGAGTCCGATCTATGACAGAAGTTTGGAATTCATAGTTCGAGGAGTTTGCAGCGGAGGCGACGAGAAGACACTCTATTTCCATCACGAGTATATGAACGAGTCAATGCCGGAATGGGCCAAAGACAAGGTCGGGACGTTCAGCATTCTGGCAAGCTCAGCGGATGATGTCCCTCGGATCGCGCCGGCCATAGATTCTATTTTTCTTAACACGGATGCCCCGACCAAGACGGAAAGTGAGCGCGAGTTTGCGATGAGCTTTGAAACCATGATGGGCGGAGTGAAGCAGTTTATGTACGGGATTATGGGGGCGATTACCTTTTCGTTGTTGCTGGTGATGGCCAACACCATGTCGATGACAGTGCGCGAGCGAACCAGGGAAGTGGGAACCCTCAAGGCCCTCGGTTTCCAGAGAGGGACGATTGCCGGACTGCTTCTCGGTGAAGCGTTGCTGGTTACCACCATCAGCGCGCTAATCGGCATCGGAGGAGCTATGATCCTGTTCAGTTCACTCGACCTGAGTCTGTATATCCCAAATTTCCAATCGTTCGTACCTACTGGGCCAACTCTGCTCGTCGCCTTCGGGGTCTCGCTGCTGGTGGGCGTAATCAGCGTTAGCTATTCGGCGTTTCGTGTGTCTGGCATGACGACAGCGGAAGCCCTGCGGAGCACTGAATAATGGCGCTACCTCTCAAATATAATTTTCGCAATATCACAGTGCGCAAATCGACAACGTTAGCGACCGCACTGACTATTGGCCTCACGGTAGGTGTATACCTAATGGTGATGGCGCTGGCCCGGGGCATCGATCTCACTCTGGCGAGCAGCGGAGAACCTCTAAACCTTATCGTGCTGCGCGAAGGAAGTACTGCGGAACTAAACAGTTCAGTGACCCGAGAAAACCTTAACGATCTGAAGTTCCTCGACGGCGTCGCGCGAGAAGGTGATCAACCACTGGCCGCCCCGGAATCTATGACACTCATTTACAAAGCGCGAAAGGGAATGAGTCAGGGATCAAACGTTATCATTCGGGGTATCGGCCCAATGTCGACCAAACTGCGATCCGGTTTCACTCAGGTGTCGGGCCGCATGTTTCAGCCCGGGCTTAGTGAAGCGATCGTTTCCCGGCGCATCGCGGAGCGATTTCAAGGTCTGGACGTTGGAGATAAATTTCGGGTGCAGGCCACAGACTATACTGTCGTGGGTCTCTTCGAGGCAGGCGGCAAGGCTTTTGAATCGGAGATCTGGGTGGATGTGAACTCCCTGGGAACCGCCATGAAACGTGATTCCTTCACTTCGGTCCTGTTGCGGGCGAAAGACCAGCCAACCTTGGAAGCTTTGGCAAAGCGAATTTCTGAAGACCAGAGACTCCATCTGAAGGCGATGGCTGAGCGGAACTTTTATGAAGACCAGCAGGGCGTTGCCTCAGGGGTTCTCAAGGGCCTGGCCGTGTTCATTTCCTTCATCATGGCGGTCGGCGCTGGATTTGCGGGCATGAACACGATGTATGCGGCCGTAGCCAGGCGCACAAAAGAAATAGGTACGCTTCGAGTGTTGGGTTTCGGTCGGCTCAGTATTCTTGTAGCTTTCGTTTTGGAATCGCTGGCCATCGCGATACTAGGTGTTGGAATTGGCATTCTGCTGGCGCTCCCCCTGAACTTCGTTTCGACAGGCACGAGTAACTTTGCCACTTTCAGCGAGATTGCCTTTAACTTTCGCGTCACTCCGGACCTGATGTTGTCGGCGTTAATTTTCGGTATGGGAATAGGCTTGCTTGGCTCGCTGCTGCCGTCCATTCGCGCGTCACGATTCAAGATTGTCGATGCCCTTCGTGCATCGTAGAGCGAGATAGGGCTTTTTTTGGAGTGCGGTGGCAAGGCTTTGCGCGACACCGCTTTGGATTGGTCGGGCAAATCGAATCCTGAATTGAAAATCCAAAGCGGTGTCGCGCAAAGCCTTGCCACCGCACTC
>CAZVHN010000008.1:0-6865 GCA_964626895.1 uncultured Chloracidobacterium sp.
CACTACTGTCGGGCATCCACGTGGGATAAGCCGCATCCAGGACGGGCGGCGTGAGGCGCCGCGGTTCGCCCACCGCCGTCAGTCCTTGCCCCAGCCCAAGCCCGTAAAGGGCACCAGTGAACAGGGCGCTGGTGTTCCGGCGGAAGACCAGCCAGCGGCCGTCTGGGGAGACCGCCGGGTTGCTGTCCCCCGCACCGGGCGGCGGATGGGTCAATTGCTTTTTTTCTCTGGTCTCGAGCGAGAAAACGAACAAGGCGTCCGGTTGGCCCTCGCCCGGGGAATCCGTCACCACCAGACAGGTGCTGTCCGGGCACCAGGCAAGGTGTGGCGGAATGACGTTGAAGCCGTCGCGCACGCGGATCTCGGCCAATTTGCGCTCCGGCCCGCCCAGTGGCGCGATCAGCCGCAGGTCACTCTTGCCGGCTTCCGACTGACTGCGCAGGAAAGCGATCGATCGGTCGTCGGGCGACCAGACCGGGTTGTAGTCGTTGCCCGGGTCTGTGGTCAGCCGCAAAGGATCCCCGGCGCCGATCTGTTGCACGTAGATGTCGGGATTGTCGTGCTTTGGCCCGGTCCATGTGAATGCAACGCGATTGCCGTCGGGGGAAAACGAGGGATAGCGCTCCACTCCGCCTAGCGTGGTGAGCGGGACGGCTCGGAGCGGCTCCGCGTCTTGCGTTGCGCGCCAGGGTTGCCAGACGAAGAGACCCGCGACTACAAGAATCAATAGCAAGGCGGCCGCCCATATCCAACGCTGCTGCAACGGCACGTGGATCTGGCGGCCCGAACCGGACTCCTCGCGCAAGTCTTCCAGCGCCACTTTCAAATCCGCCATGGACTGGTAGCGCCGCGCCGGGTCCTTCCGTAAACAGCGCAGTATTATCTTTGTCAGGTCGTGGGGAACTTTCGGTGGCAACGGCTTCGGTTCCTGATTGAGTATCGCCGCCACCATCTCCATCAGCGAATCACCCTGGAACGCCCTCTGCGCGGTCACCATCTCGTAGAGCACCGCGCCGAACGAGAAGATGTCGCTGCGCGCGTCCACCTTCTTGCCCGCCGCCTGCTCCGGCGACATGTATTGCGCCGTGCCGAGGACTACACCCGTCCCTGTGTGCGCTACGAGTGGCATGGTCGGTGCGCTTTTATCCACAGTCTGCGGCGCGGCGGTTTCGGTCAGTTTGGCGATTCCGAAATCAAGGACTTTAACGTAACCATCGCGCCGGATCATGATGTTCTCCGGCTTGATGTCACGATGCACAATCCCAGCCTCATGGGCCGTCGCCAAAGCCGAAGCCACTTGCGCGGCAACCTTCAACGCCTCGCTTGTTTTCATTTTGCCGACTCGCCTGAGCGACCCGCGCAGAGTTTCGCCATCAATGAATTCAGTGGCGATAAAGTGATAACCCTCCGCCTCTCCAACTTCGTGAATGGTGAGGATATTCGGATGATTGAGGGCGGACGCGGCTTTCGCTTCTTGTTTGAACCGCCGCAAGCGTTCTTCATCTTGCGTATGCTCGCGCGGCAGAAGTTTCAGCGCAACGCGGCGGTCAAGAGTCGTGTCCTTTCCCAGGTAAACCGCTCCCATCCCGCCCTCACCGAGCAGAGAGATGACCTCGTAGTGGCCGAGTCGTTTCCCGACGAGGGATTCTGACTGATCCCCATTCTGATCCCCATTGAACAGGTCAGCCGCCGCATCGGCCACAGGCCCCTCGATGATGCTGTCGGACTCCGCGAAAGAGGCAAGCAATGACTCGACCTCCCGCCGCAAGTCGTCATCGCCGTCACAGGCTCGCTCAAGGAACGCGGCGCGCTCCTCGGTCTTATGCTCCAGCGCGGAGCGGAAGAGCTCTTTGATCTCCAGCCATCGTTCGGGCGTCACTTCGCTTTACCTCCGCCCATCTCACGGCGCAGCCACGCCTTCGCCATGTTCAAATCGTCCTTGATGGTCGTCCGCGACACCGCGAGTACCGCGGCCGTCTCTTCAATGCTCAGCCCACTGAAGAAACGCAGTTCCACAATCTGACTCTGCCGCACGTCAATCGCGGCCAGTCGCTTCAGCGCCTCATCCAGCGCCAACAAGTCTACCTCTGATTTCTCAGCAGCCACCAGCAGCCCCTCGTCGAGCGGCAGGACGATGCCTGACCCCCCTCGCTTGGCGCGATGACGTCGCCGCGCGTGATCGACCAGGATGCGGCGCATCGACTGCGCGGCGACGGCGAAGAAGTGCGCGCGGTTTTGCCATCGCACGTTCTTCTGATCTATCAGCCTCAGATACGCCTCGTGGATTAAGTCTGTCGTCTGGAGCGTGTGGCCAGCGCGCTCCCGGCGTAGGTGGCGGGCAGCCTGGCGGCGCAGTTCCGTATAGACCGCGGGAATCAACCTGTCGAGCGCCTCGCGGTCGCCGTTGCTCCAGTCAATGAGCATCTGTGTGATGTCTGGCGGTGACGGCTCCGTCATCGAAGGTTCCTCTGGTAGGTCGAAGGTGTTTATCCGTAGCCGCGAGGAGAGTATATGCCCCTCACCGATGGTCAAGTCAATTTTCAATATGAGGTTCGGCGGGCTCGGAAAGCCCTTTCCCCGGAAATCGCAAAAAAGTTCCGGCCAATCTCGGTCCAATTGGCGCGTTAATAGATGAGAGCAGCAATAAGGCCGTTTGAAATGCTAGAAGACCGAAAGGAGAGGTGATGATGAACGGAAAAACTAGAAAATTTATGGCGCTCGTGGCCGTCGTGTTGACCCTTTGTTTGTCCCCCATAGAACAATCAACATCGGCGCAAGAACAATCAACAGCAGCATCAGCGCGCAGCAATTGCAGGAATGTCAAAGGCAAGCTAAGTGAAGTCAGCAATGCCAACGGCACGATGGGAAGGATCACTAAGGGGGGAATCCTCAACGGCACGACCCAACTGGTCTTCACGAGTGGTGTCCTCCCTACCCCTGACCCTACCACTGTTTCCTACACTGACGATTTTGCCATCACAACCAGAAGAGGAGTCTTAGTGACTCACAACGTCGGTATCTTTGATTTTGCTACTGGATTGTTCACTGAAATCGCTCGGATTGACCCGAACGCCAGCACCGGGAGATTCGCCGGAGCGACGGGTGTGCTTTTCACTAGTGGCAAGACCGCCGATGGCGGCGCCACCTTCCAATCGAAAATTATTGGTGAGATCTGTCTCGCGCACGATGGCGATGCGGATGACGACGAAGACAATGACGACGATCGGTAGGGCTGCAACTGTAGAGAAACGTGCCCAATGTTAGCAGCTTTGAGGAGGTCGTATGACGCGGAGTTTAGTGATAGCAAAGTCCATCAGCTTTATTCTTGCAGCCGTCATGCTGTGGCACGTTGGAGGAGTCCGGCTGTATGCACAAACACGCTTCACTCAGACTCAGCAAGAAGCACGAGCAGGCCTGATTGCTAATCGTCTCAAAGGCATTGAAGATAACCGATTCGACTCACTCCTCTCTGAGCTCAGAGATGTCATCTCGGAGGGCCGCGAGGAAACTAAAGCCGCGCCGGAGAAAGGCTTCGCGGGTATCGAGCGCCTCAAGGCCATCAAAGACAAGCTGGCGACTGAAGATGAGAAGAACCAGGAATACTTCGCGCAGCTCGAACAGATTATCGCAGAGAAGAAACTGCCTGCGGAGATCCGGGAGCGGCACGCCGAGTTCGTCCGCCAATACCAATCAAAGTACGACGCGCTAATGGCGCGCCTTGGGGGCCTCGAGTCGGCCCACAAGACGGCGACCGGTCTGTGGGGCAAGCTGACCGGTAAGAGCCAGAGCGTCAACTGGGAGCAAGCTATCGAACAGACGACCTCTTTTCTCGACGCGAATACTCCACAGCCGCGCCCACGACAGAGCTTCGACCCGAGCAACCTCCCGCACCGCTCGCTGAAAGCGGAACAGCCCATCCCGCCTAAGGTGACGCGCGAGGACTGGCTCAAGGCGTTTCCGAAAGAAGCGGCTCCCCCTGGCTTAAACTCTGCCCCAACCTCTGGCCCAACCTCTGACAAACGCTCCGGCGCGAACACCGGCGACTCGCTTTCCCCCTTAGCCACCTCGCCGCCCGTGCCCGCCGACTTGGCCGAGACCATCGAAGTGAAGTTCACGCCCGAGATCCGTCAACTGGCCGACAGCCTAGGCAGAAATCCCGTCAGGATTTACAACTGGGTTCGCAACAACATCGAGTTCGTCCCCGTCTGGGGCAGCATTCAGGGCGCGCAACTCTGCCTTGAGACGCGCTCGTGCAACGCCTTCGACACTTCTTCCTTGCTCATCTCGCTGCTCCGCTTCTCCAGCGTCCCGGCGCGCTATCAGATGGGGACGATTGAAGTCCCAATCGAAAAATTCAAGAACTGGGCTGGCGGCTTCACGAACGCCGAAGCCGCCGCGTCACTGTTCGCCAGCGGCGGCACACCGTCGGTCGTCAGGCGTGTGAATGAGAGCGGGCAGGTCGTGACGGTCAGGCTGGAGCACGTGTGGGTCAATGCCTTCATTGATTACACGCCGTCGGGCGGGGCCGTCAATCTTCAGGGCGATACGTGGGTAGAATTAGACGCGGGCTTCAAACAGTACACTTACGCTGTTCGCCGCGACTTCAATAGTATTGCGGCAATCGACCCGCAGGAATTTCTTGCACAGCTACTGAACGGTGCCACAGTTGACACCACGATGGGTTCGTTGACTAATATCAACACCGCCGCGCTCCAGTCGAATCTCAACAACATAGTTTCGCGAATCCGACAGGCTCAAGCCGGCTTGACTCCTGACCAAATCGCCAACGAACTGATTGGCAGAAAAGTGATCAGGCAAGTCGCACTTTCCGTCTCACCTGCCGGTCTGCCCTACCGAAAGCTAACTTCGGGTCCGTCAATTTCGGCGCTCCCGGCCAATCTGCGCCACTCGATCTCGCTTCGACTCGAAGACGGATTCGCCAATGTTCTGTTGAGTCTCTCGCTATCTCTCCCGGAGGTTGGTAACAAGCGTTTTGCGCTCAACTACCGAGCCGCGTCAAGCGCGGATGAAACCGCCCTCCTCGCCTTAAACGGCGGCAGCCTTCCTTCGAGCATTCTGGTGAGGCCAGAGTTCCGGCTCGATGAACAAGCTGTCGGGACGGGCAACCCTGTAGGGATTGGCGCACAACACATCATCAAGCTGTCATTTACCGCTCCCACGATCAACACCCCCGAGATTCAAAACCCGGTCACAGCGGGCGAGCAGATCGCGATGGGACTTAATTTGCAGAATGTCCCAGCCGCTCGTTTGCTGAAGGATGTCGATTTTTTCGACAACATCCTGCAACTGGCTGCCGCCAACAGGAACGACGAGATCGCACGCCAAAAGCCCGCGGCACGGGTACTCGACTACATCATCCAAACGTGGTTCGCGCAGACCGATTTGCTCTCCGCGATGGTCGCCGGCGGCTTGGATGCGATCACGCTCAGATACCCTTCGGCCGGTTTCTCCTTTCTGGACCTTGAGCCCTCGACGCTCTTCGGGGCGGTATTCAGCTCACGACTCACAGGGATCAGTCTCGACATCGACCGGGACATCGTGGTCAACGAGGCCAGAGACGGCAACCGCGACCGGGTCATAACCCTCACTAAGCAGCAGGGTAATCTAGGTTCAGCGCTCGAAGCGCAGGTGCCACAGCAGATGTTCTCGCGCTTACCCGGCAGACCAACGTGGGCCAGCACAACGACCCTCATCAACACAGCCAACGCGCAAGGCATTCCACTATTTGAAGTCACCCAAGCCAATGTTTCCGCGGTTCTGCCGCGGTTGAACTTGCCCGCTGAGATTGAGAGCGAAATCGCCGACGCAGTCAACGCCGGAATGCGAGTCAGGACGCCTCAGCAGGAGGTCAGCCAAGTGCGCTATCAGGGAGTCGGCTACATTGTCGAGGACCCGGCGACGGGCTCGGCCGCTTACTTCATCTCCGGGGGGCTGAGAGGCAGCGGCTATGGCGGCCCGGCGGAGCCACAGCAGTGTTCTCCGGCGGGCGCGGGGCTAGTAGCTACCCAGCAGGTGGGTGCCGATTGTGAGAGTTTCTTCAGGGGCCTGCTGGAATCGATCTTGACGGAACTCGCGGGAGCCTTCGCTAGCACGGTAACTGCCATCGCCGCTCTGGTCGAAACTTTTGTGAGGTGCTTTCGGCGGTGCTTTGAAGCCGGGAGGCAGGGGGGCATGGGTCCCGGCGATGTCCTTAGGTGTTTTGCCTTAGGCTTTGCCGTGTTCTTCGCCGCCGGTGTGGCTACGATTCTCATCGCCCTCTTTCTCAGCGGCGTTGGCACCTTGGCAAGTTTGCTAATCGGAGCAGTGGTCGGATTTTTGGCTCAAGCGCTGATGACGGCGCTGATCGATTGTCCATTTAATTCTCTTGCGGGTCCAAGCCCCCGCAGCTTGCTGGGAGAAACCGATTGCACTCTGGCGGGTAGTGGTTCACTCGCCGGCGTGCGGCAAGGTTTCAAGCCGCTTAATGCCTCGCAGCTTGCTGCGGGCGAAATTTATTGACTGTTGACCATTGCAACCAAAAGGTCCGCAACCAAGGGCCGGTCTGTGTGCGCGAGGTGGAGGAAGATGAAATGAAAAGAACAGCCTACCTATTGATGGCGTGTCTTGCGCTGGCCTTCACCGCATTGCTCTTCCAGCCTAGCGCGATGACACAGGTTCAAGTGATCAGCGGCGGACTAAACTACCTCAAGACGACACAGAGCGCCGACGGCAGTTGGGGCGCGACGCCAGCTTCGCTGAACGGCGTCTTTCCGACGACCGCGACGGCAATTGAGGCGTTGCGCGCGGTTGAAGCGACGGCCTCGACGAACCAGACGAATGCCATCGCTTTTCTCTCGGCGCAGAG
>CAZVHN010000009.1:0-2716 GCA_964626895.1 uncultured Chloracidobacterium sp.
TAGGCGCAAATTATCGAGCAGCGTGCCGCGCGCGTTCGAGAGCAGAGTTCACTTCCAGACTCGGCGTCGTGGAGGAAGAGGCCGACGAGAGTGGCTATTGGTTGGAAATGATCATCGAAGGAGAACTCCTGAGGCCTAAGCTCGTGGAAGCCCTATTGACCGAGGCGAATGAGCTAGTTGCGATAATGACAAGTTCTCGTTTAACAATACTCAGAAAGCAACTCGCGGATAAACAGAATGCCACGCGAGTGATCAAATCAAAAATCAACAATTAAAAATCTAAAATACTGTCGTGCAAAAACTTGCTGAAATTTGTATCCGGCGTCCGGTCTTCGCGACCATGATTGTGCTTTCGCTGGTTGTTGTGGGCACGGCCAGCTTTTTCCAGCTTGGTGTCGATCGGTTCCCATCCGTTGATCTTCCTACCGTAAGCGTCCGCACTGGCTTGCCCGGAGGGGCCCCTGAGGAAGTAGAGTCGCTGATCACCCAGCAGATCGAAGAAGTTGTTAACACCGTTGATGGGATCGATGAACTTCGATCGATCTCGGGGCAGGGAACTTCCTTTGTCATTGCGACTTTTAAGTTGGATCGCGATCTGGAAACCGCCGCTCAGGACGTGCGCGACCGAGTTGCGACCGTCGTCAGGCGACTTCCGGAGGACGCAACGCCGCCGGTTGTTCAAAAGTTCGACAACGACAGCACCCCCGTCGTGACGATTTCACTTTCCGGAGATCGTTCGATAAGGGAACTTACCGAGCTGGCGGATAAGACTGCCCGCGTTCATCTGGAACGCGTAGGTGGTGTCGGTGAGGTGCGGGTTGTTGGTGGTTTGGACCGCGCCATCAACATTTGGATTGATGCCGAACGTTTGGCTGCCTATCAAATTCCCATCACTGCGGTTCGCCTGGCTCTGTCACGCCAAAACGCTGATATTCCGGGCGGAAATGTAAATACTGGTCGCGAAGAACTCGTACTGCGCACGCTAGGTCGTTATACGGATGCTCGGGCCTTTGAAGATCTGGTAATAGCGACCATTGATGGCTCGCCGGTAAGACTGCGCGACGTTGGCAGAGTGGAAGACGGAACGAAGGAGCAGCGTTCCCTTTCCCGTCTCAATGGCGTGCCTACTGTCTCGCTGGAAATACGGCGACAGTCTGGCGCAAACACGATAGAAGTCATTAATGGGATCAAGAGAGAGCTGCCGCGTGTGGCTTCCCAACTGCCCGCAGACGTCAAGTTGGAAACAATTCGCGACCAGTCGCGCTACATTGAGTCCGCTCTGAACGAAATCGAAGTACACCTGGTGCTCGGTAGCATTCTGGCCAGCCTGGTAGTCTTTCTGTTCATGCGATCATGGCGCTCGACGCTGATCGCCGCCGTGGCCATTCCTTGCTCGGTTATCTCCACTTTCGGCATGATGCGCGCGCTGGACTTCACCCTGAATAGCGTGACGATGCTCGCTCTGGTTCTAATGGTCGGCGTTGTTATCGACGACGCGATTGTCGTTTTAGAAAACATCTTCCGCTTTATCGAAGAAAAGAAGATGAACGCAAGAGAGGCTGCCAAAGAAGCCACGCGCGATATTGGCCTCGCGGTTCTGGCTACGACATTTTCGCTGGTTGTTATTTTTCTTCCTGTTTCCTTCATGTCCTCAATCTCCGGGCGATTTCTCTATCAATTTGGCATCACCGCGGCCGTCGCCATCCTCGTGAGTCTGTTGGTCAGCTTCACGCTGACTCCGATGATGAGTTCGCGACTCATTCGGGTGGACGATGCGAAGGGCGGCCACGGCGTGCCTGCTTCCCGGCGCGGCTTTTATAGTTGGATCGATAGCGGATACGCGCGGTTGCTGGCTTTTGCCATGCGTCATCGGCTGGCGGTTTCTGCGGTCGCCGCTGTCGTGATCCTCTCGAGCATTCCCCTCTATCGCACTGTAAAGCAGGAGTTTATTCCCACGAACGTGGATGAGGCCGAGTTTGAGGTAAACATCAACGGTCCGGAAGGCACTAATCTGGCCGTGATGAATGAGGGCATGCAGGCAATTGAAAAGGAGATTCTCGCAACACCCGGAGTGCGCCTGGTCCTTGCCAGTGTGGGCGGCTCATTTTTGGGTGGAGTTAATCAGGGAGGGGCTTATGTTCGTATCGCGCCTCATGAGGAGAGGACACTTTCGCTCGGCCGGCTCTGGACCGAAATCAAAAAACGGACTCCGCTGCAGGCCTTTCGGGGAAACTATTCGCAGCAGGACGTAATGCAAGAGGTTCGCCGGCGCTTGCAAAAGTATGCGCCACTGCGTGCCGGCGTCCGCAATGCACCTTCTTTTAATTTCGGCGCCGGCGGCCGATTTGACATTGACTTCGTATTGCGCGGACCGGAGATCCAAGCGCTCTCCGACTATGCCGATGAACTGGTCAAACGATCCGAGAGTCTGGGCGGCATTGTAGACGCCGACACGTCGTTGAAGCTTAACAAGCCTGAATTGCGAGTTGAGATCGACCGGGACCGGGCGGCAGATTTGGGAGTGGATACTTCCGACATCGCTACCAGTCTGCGTGTGATGGTCGGTGGAGATGAAGAGGCGTCCCGGTTTCGAGACCCGACGGTGAATGAAGACTACGATGTCCAATTGCGTTTGATTGAGGGCGACCGCAGTGATATTGGCACGATTCGTCGACTTTACGTGCCCTCATCTCGTGGCGGCCTCGTGCGGCTTGAT
>CAZVHN010000010.1:0-2406 GCA_964626895.1 uncultured Chloracidobacterium sp.
TCGCCCTCAAGCATCTCAGTTGGGAATGGACCCTCACCTACGCGCGTCGTGTACGTGCGCACAATACCCAGCACGCCCGTGAGCCGATTCGGCGCGAGACCGGTACCACAAATCGCGCCTCCGACCGTGGTGCTCGAGGAAGTAACGAAAGGATAAGTCCCGTGATCCACGTCCAGCAGAGTAGCCTGCGCTCCTTCGAGAAGTATCGAGCGGCCTTCCGCGGCTGCCACATTCAGATAGTGTGTCGTGTCGCCGATGAAGTTGCCGAGTCGTTCCGTGAGTCGCAACATCTCAGTGAAGATCTCGTCGGCATCGAGTTTCTCACCACCATAGGCCTGGATGATCCGGTTCGCATCTTCGAGATTTCGCTCAATCCGCGAGCGCAAGACGTCAGGGACCAGGGCGTCGGCCGTGCGTATCCCCCGTCGACCGGCCTTGTCCTCGTAAGCCGGACCAATGCCTCGCAGGGTGGTGCCAACTCTCTCGTTGCCGAGCCGCTCCTCGCTCGTGTGGTCCAAAGCCCGGTGGTATGGGAATATCAGGTGGGCACGTGAGCTGATCTTGACCCGATCGGGCGAGACCTCGATACCTTGGGCCATCAGTCGGTCAGCTTCTTCAAAGAAGGCTTTCGGATCGATCACCATGCCATTGCCGAGGACGCAGATTTTGCCCTGGTGCACGATCCCTGAAGGAAGCAAATGCAGCACGAACGAACGATCTCCAACCTGCACGGAGTGACCGGCGTTGTGTCCACCCTGATAACGGACCACGATATCGAAATGCTCGGCGAGCAGATCGACGATCTTGCCTTTGCCTTCGTCACCCCACTGGGCGCCTATGACGACAATGATTTTGGACATGTGGTCGCCGATCCTACCGATTCCAATGGCCAAGTTCTATCGATTTCCAATTGCCAATTGCCGATTGCCAATTTCTTCTGATTAATTCCGCATCATTGCTTCAGAATTGGGTGGCCGCGATGCAAACAAATAATTGGCAATTGGCAATGGCCTAAGCTGTCTTGGAATACTCAGACGAAATCGGCAATTGGCAATCGGAAATCGGCAATGGACTTGGTTGCAAGACCTATCGTAGGAATAGCAATGACACGCGTCAGGTCTTAAAACGCGAACGGCGCGCAGCTCCGCTAGCGGTAACTCCGCGCCGCTACCTGGAAAATCACGCCATAGCTGCGCCGGTGACGTGTTTGTCAATCATGCGGGAAATGGCCTCTTTGGAAGTTGCGCCTACCACGCGTTCCTCTTCCTTGCCACCCTTGAAAAGAATGAGTGTCGGGATACCTTTGATTCCATAGCGTTGCGATATGGATGGGTTGTCGTCGACATTAAGTTTAACTACCACCGCGGTGGCCGCATATTTCTCCGCCACGGCGTCCACCGTGGGAGCCAGCATCCGGCAGGGCGCACACCAGGCGGCCCAGAAATCTACCAAGACAGGTTTGTCTGATTGCAGAACGTCTTTTTCAAAACTGCTGTCACTAACTTCGGTTACATGCTCGCTCATTAATATCTCCTTGTTTCGTTCGAACTTATTCCTATTGTACCAGCCTTGCGGTCAAGTCGGGCCTCTCGCAGCTGGTGTCCTAACCCATTTTTTTCGGTAGGGGGTCAGTTTAGAGTTCAAACTTTAGTTTGTGGTCACGAAACGGCAACCTGAAGGTTGAACTCTAAACTTCCGGAATCAAACGGTGCCTATAACTTCGAGATTTCCCCGTAAATCTCTAAATACTTCTTAGCTGCGGCGGACCATGAATTATCCATGGACATGCCATTTCGCTGCATCTGCCTCCATGCTTCGGGCTTACCATAAAAGTAGAGTGCTTCGCGTATTTTTTCAAGCAGAGCGGAGGCGGTGTACGGGTGAAACTTAAACCCGTTGCCCGTGCCGCGCTCCGGATCGAAGTTTTCGACCGTGTCGTCAAGGCCGCCCGTGCCACGAACAATAGGCACTGTGCCGTAGCGCATGCTGTACATCTGGTTCAGCCCGCAGGGCTCATAGAGCGAGGGCATCAGAAACATGTCAGCGCCGGCTTCGATCTGATGTGCCAGCGGCTCGCCGGCGTGGCCCTTGTAGATACCCACCCGCTGTGGCGCGCTGTCGTGCCAGCGCTGCAGGAAGTCCTCATATTCTTTAGCCCCGGCCCCCAGAGCAATAAAGAAGGAGCCCGTCTCAAGAATTGCACCCGCTGCTTGTCGGATCAAGTCGTAACCCTTCTGGGCAACCAGCCGGGAGATGATGGCGATGATCGGCCTTTCTGGCTCCTGCGGCAGTCCGAAGCGACGCAGGAGATCGAGTTTGCACTCACGCTTGCCGGCGAGATCTTCGGCGGAAAAGTTGGCGGCGATATGCGGATCTGTCTCGGGATTCCAAATATCGTAATCGACA
>CAZVHN010000011.1:0-12698 GCA_964626895.1 uncultured Chloracidobacterium sp.
TGCCTCAGTCAGCGAAGGAGTTCCCGCGGAGCTGCTCAAGCGCAAACAGGAGAATCTGGATCGTCAGCAGGAAATTGCCGAGCTGCTAACCGGAATCAATATCTCGACTGACGAACCCAAGAAGAAACCGGGAGAGCTGGAAGCGGAACTCGACAAGCTACAAACTGAGTTCAATGAAATTGAGAACCAGATCAGAGTAGCAAGCCCACGGTATGCCGCCCTGACTTCAGGCCAGTCCTTATCGCTCGCCGACGTACAGCAGAAGGTCCTTGACGATCAAACAGTCTTGCTCGAGTACAGCCTGGGGCCCGAAGCGTCTTATCTTTGGGCGGCAGATTCAAAGAGTCTGACCCTTCATAAACTCGCGCCCAGGCCTGCCATGGACAAGCTGGTAGCCGATCTGCGCGCCCAACTCATTCCCGCGAGGCTGCAGCGTCGTATCGTGGGCATTGACGTGGCTGCCGATCCCACACGAGGACTCGGCGTCGTTACCGCGTCGGAGGATGCCGCACCGTTTATTGCCGCCTCGAGCGCACTGTACAAAGCGGCAGTTGAACCAGTCGGCTCGCTCATCGCCGAGAAGCGCTTGCTGGTTGTCGCTGATGGTGGACTGAATTACATACCCTTTGAAGCGTTGGTGAAATCGGCGGGCGGCGACTATTCGTCTGCGCAATATCTAATCAAGACGAATCAGATCGTCTACGCGCCCTCGGCATCGGTAATTGGCGCCATCAGACAGCAGGGGCCAAAACCAGCAGGGCGCGCAATGCTGGTGATAGCAGATCCGGTTTTCAACTCAAACGATGCGCGGGCAAAGGGAGTCGCGCCGTCCACAGCTTCTGCTGAGACGCGTGGCCTGGGGATCGAGAGTGCCTTAACCGATGTGGCCGGCCAGGGCGCTGTGGCCACCGCCGAATCAGCGAAGATGCAGGGCCTGCCGCTGGCGAGACTTTCGGGCACACGCACCGAAGCTGAGCAGATCGCCCGCCTGGGAAGAGCTTCGGGAGCGCCGACCGACGTTTGGCTCGACCTCGATGCGAGTGAGGCGAATCTTGGAGTGCGCGACATCACTAAGTATCGCGTTCTGCATATTGCGACCCACGGTCTCTTGAACGCGGAGCGTCCGCAGTTTACCGGGGTCGTACTCTCTCTCGTGGGTAACAAAGGTGACGACGGTTTTCTCCGTACCGATGAGGTTTTCAACCTGCGGCTGGGATCGCCGCTAGTCATGCTCTCTGCGTGTGAGACGGGACTCGGAAAGGAAAAGCGCGGTGAGGGCGTAATGGGACTCACGCGCGCTTTCCTGTACGCCGGTGCTCCGACCGTCGGGGTCAGCCTCTGGTCAGTCGCTGATAAGTCGACTGCCGACTTGATGACCGATTTTTACAAGCGCCTGCTTGCGTCACCTGGTACTGCTTCGATGGGAGGGTCTCCTTCCGCCGCAATGCGCGACGCACAACTCGCCATGATCACTGGAAAGAAATACAGCGCTCCGTTCTACTGGGCACCATTTGTTCTAGTCGGTGACTGGCGCTAGTGCTAGGGTTGCGAGAAAGGATGGAAATTCAACCAGCGCCGGAGGCACGGCAGAAGGTAGCCAGGGGCAAGCGCTTGGCACGCCGCATACGTCAATAACACGACGCGCCCTGAAAAGGGCGCAAAGAACCGCGCTGATGTGATTACCGGGAGATGTTGAAGGTGAGTGCGAGTGAATACGACGAGGGCTATGTTTGGTGACGATGGCTGTGCGCCCCTCCAGGGCGCGGTCGTGTTTGAAGCAACCCAGGGGCGGCGCGCCAAGCGCTTGCCCCTGGCTACCTTCTGCCGCGCCTCCGGCGCTAGTTGAGCCGCCCCGTTCGCCACCGCTCACTAACTCGCGCCGATAATGTTTGATCTGGGATGGCACGCTGGAACATGGCCCCGCCTTATCGACCGACCGTGATAGTGAAAGTCGCCGCGGGAACAGTGCTCTTTAGATCGTAGCTGTCAATTGTCAGGTCGGCGAAACGTTGGCCTTGCAGGCGAGTCACGATGTGGAAGGGCAGCATCATGCAATCGGCTCGGCGGTAATCGCTGCGCTCCTCTTCAATGATTACGTTGCTGTTGTAGCGCGTACTTATCTTGTCAATGAGGAAGGTCTGCTGATTGATCCAGTAGCGGACCGTGTCCTGCGGATTAAACTTCACTTCCACCACGTAATCATTGCCTTCATCCCTCTGCCGTGCCGTCACCAGTGTACCCTCGATGGCCCGGTTCAGAGTGTCAAAACCCATCATGCCCCAATGGCGTGCAGCTGTAGTCTCACTAACTCGAAACTCGTTGCCGAAGATCATTCCGCCACCCTGGGTACCCGTGAAGACTAAGAAAGTTCGGCCAGGAAGGATTGCACTCGGCGCCACATCAAGTCTCCGGCGCATCAGTTTGTCCTGATAGTCGGTGATCTTAAGTTTTACCTCCGCCATTGCCCCGAGTGGGTTCGCACCTATTCCACCAAACGCAGCCGCATTTACAAAGCCGTTGGCCTGAACCGTAACATTTTGCATACCGGCATAGTCAGAGCCGCCGTGGGCGATTCGAGTAACGCTAAGAATTTCGCGGCCGGTAAAGTCGGCAGCCGCGTTGGGAGTGGTAGTTGCAGTTATGGTCAAGGCCATAACCGCCAAGCAACAACAAGCAAGAATCTGAGCTTTCATGCGAGTCAGTCTTCGTAACATGATTGAATTGTTCCTCCGGTTGATTTGAATGTGCGGGAGACCGTTTGCCTTTTAGCACTCGGTCAGCGCACGTGCGTGAAAGAGCTACAAACAGGTGTTTCACGAGGCCGTTGGGGCCGCGGTTCACCCGTCTTCATCCGATGTCCTGAGAGCGAAGGGCAATCCCGGTAGCGCCTAGCAGCCCGAAAAGCATCGCCAGGAGCACACTGAGATTTGTCCAATGTCCTCCCCATGGATGTAGAAAATCTACAAAACTACTGAGGTCGTCAGGGACCTTCTTGGCCCCGCCCACTTCGGGCGCAGGGCCAGGCTCCGGCGCCGTTGGCTTATTGGGAGAGTCTCCCTTCATCAGGTCCTTCTGATATTGGTCCATGTTCTTTTCGAAGTCTTTCGACTTTTTCTGCGCATCGGACCGGTAAGCATTGATTCTTTGCTGAGCATCCTGGATGTTTGTATCGTTCTCATGCTCAATCTGTTTATAAAGCCCGCGCCCTTCGTTCGTGCTAGCCGGCTCGGCGCTCTCGTCTTTCCCACGCAGGACGTCGAGGCCCGACAGCCGTTTCATTTCGTCAAACGTCCAGGTCGCAGGCATCACGACACCGGCGACTCTAGCGATTCCAACCGGCACGCCGACAAGTCCTGAGAAGAGGATTTGCGGAATCAGAATGAGCGGCACGAGACTCGTGGCCATCTCTGACGTTCTTACTACCGCCGAGATGAAAAGACCCAGGGCAATACCCACCATGCCCGTCAGGATCATCACGAATAACTGCGGGAGACCTCCAAACCTGCCGGGCAAGTCCATCAACGTGGTGAGATCCAGCAGCTTCAGGGTACCGAAAAGAAGGATGCACTGGAAGCTCACGATCAGGAGCAGCACAAAAAGTTTCGAGCCTACGTAAGGGAGCAGCCGCAGATTTACCATGCGCTCGCGGTTATAAACCGCTCGTTCCCTGATGACTTCTCTGGCAGCCACCGAGGTCCCAAACCAGAGAGCAACCAGCGCCAGAATGAAGTAAGGAAAATCTCGCTGCCCCTTGGCGTCGACGACTAAATAGGTGAGCAGCGCGATAATCGGCGCCTGAGCAAGGAGGATGAAGAGATTAAACTTGTCACGAGCCAATACTCCCATATAGCGGCGCGACAGCGTGGCCCACTGCCTTAACAGGTCGCCGATCGTCGTTCGTCTCTTCGCGGGAGTGGCTTGTTGCGGCCGGCTCGAAACCTCCGTTAGAGGAATCGCTACGTTAAGCTTGTATTGCGGAGTCTGGATGAAGCGGCGCTTCCATTCCTCTGCCACTTCCTCAGCTACCTGTTCTCGTGACGCGGGCCGGTCACCCCTTGCCAGGCGCTCACTAATCGGCGCTTCAAGTTTGTCGTACAGGTCTTTGAAGCTGTCGGCGCCCACATGCTCTAGGGCCTCATCCGGCCTTCCATAAAAGACCAGTTTGCCGCGCATGAGTAGAACGATCTTGTCGAAGAGCTTGACGTTCTCCATCGCATGTGTGGTTAAGATAACTGTTCTTCCAGACTCGGCAATCTGTCGGAAGAGCTTCATAACTTTCTCTTCCGTGGCCGGGTCAAGTCCTGAAGTCGGCTCGTCCAGGAAAATGACTGAGGGCTTGGTAATGAGCTCTACCGCAATCGAGACGCGCTTGCGTTGTCCTCCGGAAAGCTGCGAGATGGGAACGTCTCGCCGCTCAGCGAGTCCGGTAACATCCATCACTTCATCCACAATCTGATTGATTTCCTTAGCCGAAATGTCGCGTGAGAGTCTGAGGCGCGCCACATAATAGAGGGTGCGGTAAACCGTCAGTTCGCGGTGGATGATGTCGTCTTGCGGAACGTAGCCGATCGACAGTTTAAGAGACTCGAGGTGTTGATAGAGATCGAGGTTGTTGACCAATACCTGGCCACTGGAGGCCGGACGCATTCCATTGAGGGAGTCCATCAGGGTCGACTTACCGGCGCCCGAAGGGCCAAGCATTCCGACAAACTCGTTCGGCTGAATACTCAAACAGACTTCGTCCAGCAGCCGGACCTTTCCCGGGCCTGAACGGTTGGCTACTTCCTTCGTCACCTGGAAGACATCGATGCGGGTCTTTGCCCTGGTGTCGAAAACCGTAATGCCGCGTTGTGGGTGAACCCTTAAAACAAAAGGGCCAATCTGTATGACGTCTTCGGGCCGGATCGACTTACGACCGGTAATTCGGGCGCCATTAACGTAGGTGCCATTCGTCGAATTAAGGTCCTCAATCGTTAAGTTCGAGTTTGTATTTACAACCGCAGCATGGCAGTTGGAAATCAACAGACCATCGAGACGAATATTGCATTCTTCGCCGCGACCAATGGTCATCCGAGTCGTGCTGCCGAAAGGCCGCTCGGTGAACATTCCCGCACCCGCGCCTCCGGTGATCTGCATCGGAGTCTCAGAACGAAGCACCATCGTGGCTAGATTGCCCGAAGACGCGGCCGCCCTCCGTGCCAGTTCTCCCGAGGGTGTCCCGGCATTCTGGGCGGGCTGGTTTGCTATGGCTGGCGGCGGATTCGCCGGATCCAGATAGCGGATGGTTGGGCCTCCAGGACCCAGCTCGATTCTGTCATTGTGATGAAGCAACTCGGGCTCGGCTATGCGCCGATCATTGAGGAGCGTTCCGTTGAAACTCCCCAGGTCCACAACGATAAACCTTCCGTTCTGCCGGCGAATCTCTGCATGCCTGCGCGAGACAACAGCCGCGGCTGCATCGATAACACCTTCGAGCGCTTGATCGCGGCCAAAGCGGATCACATCCTTGTTGAGTTCAATCCGTTGTAGCCGAGCCGTTCCTAAGCCCGACAATTCGACGAAGACTGGTTCAGGTGGTTTGCTTTTAGGGGGTTGAGTGGGGCTTGCCTGAACGCTTGCTCGCAGATCCGGCGTCGGCGCAGGGGAGGGTACTCGCGTGGACTTTTCGAGCAGAGTTTCATCACCCTTCAGCGGTTTATCCAGCCTGCTCTCGATTCGGGTCACCACGAGGATGGGGCCATCAGGACCGAACTGCAGGCGTGAACCTACCTCCACCTTGGTAGGCTCTTTGATCAGTTGCCCGTTGAGGAATGTGCCGTAGGTGGAACCGCTGTCTGCCAAAAACCATGAGTCGTTGTGTAGCTGGAACTGAGCGTGTTGCCGAGAAACTGTTGGCCACTGCTTTTGATCAAAAACGATCTTGCAGGTCGCCGGATTACGACCCACGGCCACAACCGGAGCATCGTAACTTCTCTCGTTAAGTTGCTGCCCCTTGATTTCTTCAGCGAAGGTAATTTGCAACGTTGGTTTAGCCTCTTAAGTGTCTGCTGGAATACTCAGGCGTACATTGCGCGGATTATCTTGCCTGGCTCTACTTCGTGTCCAGATTTTTCTGTACAGCCCTGCTGGAAAGAGGAGTGGGAGCACCGCCCAGACCGATCAGCGGCTAGCCTAATCGCTAACGACGCTGTTCCTGAAGAACATCGCCATGATTGAAGACTTTTGAAGTGTAGATCGCTTCTTGCTGCGATCTGAGACCGTACTTCCGGAGATCCTCAAAAGGCAAACGAAAGAATGTCGTAAGACGGATACAGAGTAGGCTCGACATTCCAAGCTGTCAACGCAACACGGAATCATGCACGTGGGTCAGTTTGGTTTTGGGCGCATCATCCCGGAGGGATCAAAGTTAATAGCCGTGGGCGAGCGTTGCGCGACGGCCACGGCTAGGCGAAAGAAACATGCCTGACCCTGAAGGGGTCACATCTTCGGGCACTGTTTGACCCTTCCAGGGTCAGGAATCTTTTCTCCGATCCTCCGTGGGCGTCGCGCAACGCTCGCCCACGGCTATTGACTTAAATCCCTCCGGGATTCGAAAACAGATTGAATCTGACCTCAAGCTTAAACTGAACCAGCACACGGAATCATGCAGGCGGAGACAGACTGGGAACCTCGAACCGGTACGAAAGTTCGTGCCTTCTAGTTGAACTGCGCTGTCCTTACGTTCTCTGGTTCGTCGAAACGTGCTAATCCCGCCGGCGTTCTGGTTTCCGCCGCCATGCTTTAAACCTCTTGGCCACTGTGCCGGTCAGACCGAGACTGAGCAGCAGGATTGATGCCGGCTCCGGAATAGGCGTAGTAATATTCTGTCCTTCGACCACCAGATTGTCGATTCGATTGTTTCCGGAAGCCGAAGTAGCACCGTTGAAGACAATCCGGAACGCGGCATTCGGATTGTCATTCACACCGGAAATGCTACTCAGGTCGAACGTAACCAGTCCGAAGGTTAGCGGTGGTGTGTAAGGCGCCCCGAAATTGATAAACGCCATGCCGTCAACACTGTATTGGAACTGGTTGCTGTTGAAGCCAGTCGATGTGCCCTGGGTTGCAAAGCTGATTACGATGTTGCTCAAACCGACGGTGCTGACATTGAGATTGAGAGTGCGCCCATTGTTAGCGTTTGATGTTCCACCTTGCAATGTCATCGATTGCCCGGCAGCGTCCCCTTGCCTGGCATTCGTCGAAGTTCCGCCCAACGTGAACACTACGTTTACCAGATTGAAATTCGTGGTTAACGCTCCAGTCCCGTGATCGACAACCAGATCCGAGTCGTTGAAGTTCCAGATCGCAATTTCATCGGCTTTGATCTGCTGCGTCGGCCAAAGCAGTAACAGAGTCAGGAATGCCCAAAACACGGGCCGGGGATGTAAAGCCTGTTTGAGGTTTGCTTCGCGTGGTGTAGACATAGTCTTCTCCTTGTGAGGTTAAAGTTTTAAGTTTTCTTAGGCCTTGTGAGGAAGCAGGAGAGTCTTGAATTAAGAGACTCGGCAGGCGCCCCCGTTACTAAAGTGAGGTCCATCGGGCTCGACTGCTAGCTTCTCGTTAAGCGGGGGCACGATATGCCAATCCGGGCAAGAGGTCAATAGTTATTTGGGTGTGTTTGCATTGGCACTGGATTGCATTGGCACAGCGAAACGAAATAATGAATAATACCGCGCCAATCGAAATGTCGGCTTCAGAGGCACCTTTGGAGAAACGGCTTCCAGACGGCCTTCGCAGCGTCGCAAAATACTCAGATGCCAGAACGTTTGCACAATACTTAGAGAAGTGGCTCAAGGGCACGCACCTTTGGCATTGGCAGCAAACGGTTCGAAAGGAAACGCGACGGAGTCGCAACCGTGGTTTCAGCTAGGTATTGTCGTCAAGGATCGTGGTAAGAACCTGCTGGCGATAGAGTGTGCTGGCGCCGGTTATCACAGCTCACTGGTTGCTAGAACGCGTGATTGCGCAAGGGAGCGCTGGTTGAGAGAGAAGCTAGGTTGGCGAATTCACCGGGTTTGGAGTACGAACTGGTGGTTTTTTGAGCAGCAAGAGAAAGACGCGATAATCGACGCAATCAATTCCACACGGGGCACGGCCCAGCCTCAGAGGCCAACTGCCCGGTAAGCTTCAAGTCGAAAGATCCTCACCACTCAATCACGTCGTACTCTGATTCCGTTGGCCCGCCTGTCGAGTTAGGCTGCGGCTTCCATTCCATTCCCAGCCGAGAAGAACGTCGATCTAAGTTCTTCCCCTCTTCGCTTCCATTGTTCACGACAGCCCATCCGCACAACTCTGCGCTTTGCTCCGCGATTCTCGAAAAGAGCGCGCAGAAGATCCTTCGTGCGGCAGACCAAATGCTTCGAGCAGGGTGGTTAGACACTCAGCCGAGGACAAGGGCAACTGAGAGAATTACCTCACTAAAATGCCGGCGAACCCTCTGGCAAGGTGGATAAGGTCGTCGTGAAGGGATCTCCCGTGTTGTTGTAGTTCGATCCAGTAAGCTAATATCAATAGAATCTTAGGGACCGTGGGTAAAGGGAGAAGGCTTTGTGAGAATTACGGATGTTGAGTCCTTTGAGGAACTGGCCAGCCAGTCGCAGGATGCTCCAGTGGTAGTTTTTAAGCATAGTACGACGTGTTCGATTAGCGCGGCAGCCTACGACGAGATGTCTCGCTTCGATGGAGAGGTGGCCGTCGTCGAGGTGCAACGCGCGCGTAGCCTCTCGACGGAGATTGAGCAGAGAACGGGCGTGAACCACGAGTCACCGCAGGTGCTTGTGTTGCGGAAGGGCAAAGTGGTCTGGGACGCTTCGCACTGGAAAGTGAAGGCTGACGCGGTCCAGGAGGCAGTGAAGAAGAACGCAGACGGCGGCAGGCAGGGGCAGGAGGCAGGAGCAGGAGGCAGGAAAGATCCGTGACGGTCGGGGCGAGAGCAATTAACAGGGCCAGTTGCGGAAATGTGGCCTGACTTCAATCGTGAAGGATGAATCGTGGAAGCTACTGAGAGGCGCGGGACGGCTATTGAACCCCGCGAAATCAAGCAGGAAGGGGACGCCGGCCTGCGGATTACCTGGGCGGACGATCACGTCTGCCGGTACTCATCTGCGGGGCTGAGACGTGCCTGCCCATGCGCGCAGTGCGTCAACGAGTGGACGGGTCAGCGCGTTCTGAACCCAGAGACGATCTCGCAGGAGCTGGCGATAACCGACCTGAGTATCGTCGGCCGATACGCACTAAATTTTCGCTGGAGCGATGGGCACGAGACGGGTATCTACAGTTTTCGGTATCTACGTGAGCTGTGTGAGCAGGATGACATCCATGGAGAGTGATAGAGGGTTAGGAGTGGCGACCATCCTCCTGTTACGGGATCCAATGGCACAATAACCAATATGAACGAACAAGATTTCTTTAACGAAAAGCAGGAAGTAAAAAAAGCGACCTTCAGTTGTCCCCACTGTCGGACACGCGGCGAATTTGATGTGCGGTGGCTAAAGCGCACCAGAAAGCCAGCGCCTCCGCGGGGGGCAAACGAGCAGGATCGGGCGCGTTTCCAAAAATCCCGGGATTACATGGTGCGCATTGACGACATGCTGGCGTGCAAGAACTGCCGCAGGCGCTTTGAGATTCCCAGCTCACAGACCGTGGTTTTTATCTAACTCAGCGACCTGCTCGCCTCACCGCAGCCGCCGCGGGTTGCCATCCAGAAAAAAGTCAGAAAAATGCTTCACCTGAAAGACTCTTCCCGAGTCTCGATGGGCTTCCGCCCCCGCTAAAGAAGCTAGAAACAATCTGAATCGTGGGGTTCGTGCCTGGCTTGGAGTTTGCTCAGGGGGGTTATGAAGAATCCAACTTCAGGTTCATAAAAGATGCAAAATCAACAATTCGCGGGAGCCAATAAAACCAACACCTCTTTTCTTTCGCCACTCGAGCGGCGGTTATCGCCAATCGTTTTACCCAGAATACCGTCGTGCTTGCAGACTTATCATCTCACAATGCTGACGCTGGTTTGGTCGCTGCTCATCCTGGGTTTCAGCTATCTAGCAGCCACTGACGTTCGCTGGTTGTGGGGTGTGTCGTTAATGATCTTCTTCCAGTACGTTACGGATCACTACGACGGAAAGGTGGGAAAATATCGCAACACGGGACTGCTCAGGTGGGGTTACTACATGGATCACCTGCTCGACTACGTCTTCTTGTGCTCAGTCGTAATCGGCTACGCATTCATCCTTCCCGAAAAATCCCGCTACCAGCTTCTGTTTCTGCTGGCGGTGTTCGCGGCTTTTGCGGTGAGTGCGTTTTTGGCGTTCTCGGCCACCGACCGTCTAACTATCAGCTATATTAAACTGGGACCCACTGAGTTCAGACTTGCTCTCATCGTCATCAACACCCTGCTGATTCTGTTTGGCACGAGATACATGATTAGCGGCCTGAAATATGTTAACGCTGGAGCAGTTGCCGGCCTCTGCTTCGTCGTCTATCAAACGCAGAAGAACATCTGGCAGCTTGATATGCAAGAGAAGGAGCGTGAAAAGACCCGGACAGTGGCTGTTGCAAAAACCTACGTGGCTCCCAAAGAGCTGTACGTATTTACCAGCATTTCGGAACCGATGACCGCAGTCAACCCGTCTAATGGTCTCCAGGTTTCGTAGGTATTCGCTCGGTATCGTTCTTCGCCTTAACACTCTTCGGCCCGGTCTTTGCAAGATAAGCGAGCAACTGCGTTCTGCAAATAGGTATCAAAGGGAATCACGGAACTTCAGGAAAGGAAAAGCGTTCTAAGGAACAAGAAACGAAGGTAAACAAACGATGTCAGGGAAGAAAACAGTTCGGGTTATCAAGAAGGGCCAGTTAAAGCGCCAGCAAACGGCTGAACGGAAGGCGAATTCGCCTCGCGAAACTGCGCGCGAAATGGTCAAAACGGTAACCAATTGGGTTAATGAATTACAGCAGAAGCGTAGCGCGGAAGCCGCTAACGCCCTCAAGTATTTATCCGATACCCCGCGACCAAGCGAAATTTAGCTATCCTTCCGGAGGGTCGTCCCGACTCTCCGGTTCTAGAACAAGCTTACTCATAAGTGCTCAGCCTCCAACCGGAGGGCACGGCCCAGTCATGTTCGCGGTTAGGTTATCTGTCAATTGACACTCACTCAGTAGCGGCATAGCATCCACAAAAAGCCTCGGTGAATGAGCATCGGCACACACAGGGAAGCTGTTGAAATGGCGACGAAAGCATCTCGGCGGAAAAAGGCGACCAGGAAAGAACGGCCGATTTTCGACAGCATCAGAAAGCCTTCGGCTCCACCGGGACACCCGATGAGTCATGCGAAGCCCGAGGAGAAGGCCAGACCTGCTGGTCGGAAGGCAAAACATAAACGAAAACCAGAGGCGGTGGGCCCGGATGACCAGGCTGATTGATGCAAGGCCCAATTATTTCTACTTCCAGTGAACAGTCAGAACACCCCCCAGGAAAACGAATTCCCGCGTGCCTTCGTGCAGCAGGCTCGCCAACTCTTGAAAAGCGAATACCTGCCGAAGCTTGAAAGTTGTTTGAACATTCTAACTGACGAGCAAGTCTGGTGGCGGGCAAACCCAGAATCAAACAGTATTGGTAATCTCTGCTTACATCTCGCAGGCAACGCCCGACAGTGGATTGTCAGTGGCTTGGGCGGGGAGATCGACGCGCGTGCTCGGCAACGCGAGTTCGATGAGCGGGCAATGATTCCGCGTAGTGAATTACTATCCTCGCTCCGAGAAACGCTGGAAGACGTGGACACCGTACTCGCGAGATTTGACCTCGAGCGATGTCTCGAGCAGCATGAGATTCAAGGAACCACAGTTACAGCCCTCGAAGCCATCTTCCATGTGACTGAGCATTTTTCAATGCACACCGGCCAGATAATTCTGCTTACGAAGCTACTGACCGCATCCGATCTGCACTTTTATGATTTTGAAGGGGATACACCGTTGGAGTGCTGGCAGTCTCGTCCGTCCGGTTCGTCTTAAGCGCCCCGGAAGTGGTCAAGAATCGGTCAACCGTTCCACGATTAAGCACGCCCGCTTTCAAGACTTAATCTATAACATCCAAGGCAAACAAAGACCTACTATTCTGACGAAGGAAGTCGAAACCACACATCCCGAATGATACGAATCGAATTACCTCACGGCATCTGGCAATACGAAGAATCGAAACCACTCGGCGCAGCTGGCGGATTTGGAGCAGTCTTTTTAGGCACAGGTGAAGATGGGACTGTAGTCGCTATCAAGCGACTGCACATAAAAACTAAGCACCATTCCGCTCGTGAACTCCAGATAACGGACTACCTCTTAGGACATAATCACCCACACATTATCCCGGTTTACGATGTGGGTTTTGATAGTGCGCTCGATCAATACTTTATCGTTATGGCTCGCGCCCACCAGAGCTTACAAGATCTTATAGATAACTCGGGACCACTGCCTGAATCAGAAACGTTAGAGATTGTGAGTGCTGTAGCATCTGGCTTAGGAGAGATTAGTGACCTAGTGCATCGGGACCTTAAACCCGGGAACATTTTACTGCATAATGGTATCTGGAAGATTGCCGATCTCGGTCTCGCTCGCTTTGTTGAGGTTTCGACTTCACCGAATACCATGGAAGGCTTCCTGAGCGCTGCTTACGC
>CAZVHN010000012.1:0-2093 GCA_964626895.1 uncultured Chloracidobacterium sp.
CGAAGCGTGCGAGAAACTCTTCGCGCGAACGACTATGATCCAGAATCAGCTCGATGTAAGCATTCCGTGCTGCCCAGGGATTAGCATACAGCTCTCCACCGAAACGCTCAAACTGCTTTGCCGCATCGTCCCGCAGAAAAGCCAGCGCCGCTCGCAGTGGGTCACGCCACATTTGGTTCCAACCGGGCTGGCCACCAGTGTGACAGCCGCAATCCCGAATCCAGCGCCCCACACCATGCGCGCAGCTCCACGATGTGCCTTCTCCCTCAACTCCCTGCTTAATCTGAACCTCTGCTTCAGCGGGATAGAGATCCAGAAACTGCCCATAGTTCGTAACCCAGAAGCCCTCCTGCCGTGTTTCCATTTCCATCGCATGGGCGAGCGAGAGATCCCCGAACTTGAAATGATGTCCGTACGATTCGCCGTCCGTGGCAACATTGACGAGTGGACCTTGTGGCCCTGCTTGTTTGAACAACCAAACAAGAGTCTGGCTGGAAATCAATGCTTGCTCGAAAGCGATCGCTCGTGCTACTGGTCCATTGTAAAAGAAGATGGCCAGGGAGCGGCCTGAACCGTCTTCATGAAGGTACCGGTAGGCGCAAGTAGGATCGATGCTGTAATCGGCAACAGACTGCCATTCTTCGCTGCCCGCCGGTTTGTATCGCTCCACCTGGTCCGGCGCCAGAATCACGAAGCGAAGCCCTTGTTCGATCAGCAGATTAAGAGTCTCGTTGTTGCACGCCGTCTCCGGGAGCCACAACGACTCAGGCTCTCGGCGAAAACGATGGCGGAAATCCGCTAAGCCCCAGACGACCTGCGTCAGGCGATCTTGCTTATTACAAAGCGGAAGAATCGCATGACCGTACGCCTGGGCAATCGCATTTCCATGACCGCCGCGTTTTCGAGCGCTCTCCCGGTCAGCATCAAGAATCCGCTCATAGGTTTTAGGGTGATGCCGTTCCAGCCATGACAACAGGGTTGGGCCAAAGTTGAAACTGATATGCGAGTAATTGTTAACTGTGCGTTCGATCGTCCCTTGCGGACCAATGATATGAGCGAAGGCATTTGGTCCGTAGCACTCGGCGTGTATGCGCTCATTCCAGTCGTGATAGGGATCGGCGCCGAACTCGCGCTCGACATTTCCCGTCCAGGGATTCTCGCGTGGTGGTTGGTAAAAGTGTCCGTGAACGATTAACGCGGTCATCCTAGACAGTTCTTCCTCGTTTGGCGGTTAGCAGAATTAGCCGCGGATGTCGCGGACAAACGCGGATCTGAAATCGGAAGAATGTTAGATCAACCAAGGCAGTTCGGAAGCGGTCTTTTTCTCAGATTCGTATCATCCGCGTAAATCCGCGGCTAATTCTTTCCTTGCACATTCGCTGCCGGCTAGTTTCGTTTTCGACCTGCCATGTCCAGACCTACAGCGGCGACGAGAATCGCCCCCTTTATTATGTTCTGCATGTACGGTTCGACGTTCTTAAGTGACATGCCGTTGTCGAGGCTGGCCATAATCAGCGCGCCCAGAATGGCCCCAAACACAGTACCGCGGCCGCCCATCAGGCTTGTGCCTCCAATCACACAGGCCGCGATCGCATCAAGCTCCAACAGTTGCCCCGCGTCAGGAGACGCACTACCCACGCGCGCCGTATAGATTATTGATGCCACACCTGTGAGCGCGCCCATGATGCAGAACACAGCGAGAATGTGCCTGCGTATGTTTATCCCCGACAGCCGGGCCGCGTCAGGGTTACCACCGATCGCGTAGAGATAGCGTCCGAAGGTCGTATTCTGGGTAAGGAACGCGCCCGCCAGAGCGATGGCCAAAAAGATAATTACGGGGTTTGGTATCCCGGCTGCCGCCCCGGGAGCAAGCTCGTAGGAATTCATCATGTAGACAAACCCAATGATCACGGCGCTGGGAATAAGAACTCGCAGCAATGTGGTTCGGACTGAAGCCGCACCAATTCCATGACTGCGTCGCGCGCGATTACGCGAAATGTTCATCAGTATGATGGCGGCCACGGCGATGGCTACAATCACCCAACCTACTATTGGGCCGACATAGCCTTGCCCAATCGCTTTAAAGGGTTGAA
>CAZVHN010000013.1:0-17378 GCA_964626895.1 uncultured Chloracidobacterium sp.
AACTTTGCCTATTTCAGTGATCGTCATGTTGCTGCCTGCCGGCGTGGGTTGAATGTTTATTTCCCAGCGGCCGCTGAAAGGGCCCTCTTCCGCGATCTCACGCACCATGCGCGTAGGAGGCCTCGACTCCGTCGTCATGAGCGCAAGGGTGTTGCCGTCCTTGTAATTCTCCTGCCACACGGGCTTTCCATTGCGCTCGCCCATCGAGGTGACACTTTCGATGTCGAAGCGCCATTTGGCTTCATTGGCGTGATCGCTGATCGTCTCCCAAATCGTTTGCGGAGATTGCTTCGTGACGAGCGTTCGCGCGGCGCGATGCTCCTCAGGGAGCAGAAGTCCGCCCACCAGAACCGCCAGCAGAAGCCCGATGATTAACGCCGCCATTAGTCCCGCAATTCGGATCAACTTACGCATTGGCTCCGCTCCAAGTGATGCTCGAGTTCGGAGGATGATAGCGTAAGGAGTGATGAGTGATAAGTGATGAATGATGAGGAAGAAGGGGACGGGTGAAAGGGCGATGGGGAGACGGGGTGACGGGGAGAGGCTCAACAGTCTCTGAATCATCATTGACTTGCTTCCTGGCTTGGCGTAGAAGTGCCTCCAGCAAGCACAGGTTTACTCCTCGTAATAACTTCCAAAGGGAGCTAACACCTTCCAGGGATCGACGCAAATCACAGAGTTATTGACAACGGTCATGCATCAAAAGGAGGCTTACATGCTCGCTCGAACTGCCACTTTTCTCTATGGGCTGGTTTGTTACCTGATCTTCTTTGTTACGTTCCTCTACGCAATCGGGTTTGTCGGTAATCTGGTTGTTCCCAAATCAATCGATTCCGGACCGACGGTGCCGTTGACTGAGGCGCTTTTAATCAACACGCTGCTGCTCAGTTTGTTTGCCATCCAACACAGTGTCATGGCGCGCCAGTGGTTCAAACGCGCTTGGACCAAGATCATTCCTCCACCGATGGAGCGGAGCACATATGTGCTGCTGGCGAGTTTGGTGCTGTCGCTGCTCTTCTGGCAGTGGCGACCCATGCGAGCAGTTATTTGGGATGTGCAAAATCCGACTGGACGCATCGTGCTGCAGGGACTTTTCTGGATGGGGTGGGGAGGGGTTTTGTTTTCAACGTACCTTGTCGATCATTTCAGTCTCTTTGGCTTAAGGCAGGTCTACAGCTACCTGAAGGGCCTACCAGACGAGCCGACTCCTTTTAAGACGCCGGCACTCTACAAGGTCGTCCGACATCCGCTCTATCTGGGATTCATCATCGCGTTCTGGAGCGCGCCGCGCATGACACTGGGTCATCTGTTTTTCGCCGCAGTCTGCACAGCGTATATCGTGTTGGCGATCCAATTCGAGGAACGTGATTTGATGGAGTCCTATGGTGATAGCTACCGGAAGTATCGAACTCAGGTGTCGATGCTGTTGCCGCTGCGTTTTGGGAAAAAGTAGAGCTTCGAATCGCGGCGCCTATCTGGGTTAAATTGGCCTGAGATGGCGTACTGTTCCCATATGGTGCGGCAGGTGACGCGGATCGGACGTTACGGATCTACCGTACCCCACGCATGCGCACTAGTCTGGAGAGCTTGATGGCCCAGACGCCGAAGCGTCGGACTACTCTTATTATCATTGGATCCTCCCGATGAATCGCTGGGCTACTCTCAGACGACTGCAGCGGCGGACTTCCGGACTAAACTCGCCCAGACGATGTTCATTGACTCCCACGCGCACATTGATGGTCCTGAGTTTGACTCCGATCGCCAGGAAGTAATTCAGCGGGCTCGCGATGCCGGAGTGTCGGCGATCCTCAACGTCGGTACAGGAGATCCGCATAGCGGCGTACTGGAACGCGCGATTGAGTTAGCCGAGGAGCACGAAGGTCTCTACACCGCGATCGGTACCCATCCCCACGATGCCCGCCTCTTCGATGACCAGGCTGAGCAGAGGATCACCGATCTCATCAACCAGAGTGCGCGGGTGATCGCCTGGGGGGAAATAGGTCTCGACTTTCATTACGACAATTCGCCCCGCGATGTGCAGATGGACGCGTTCCGACGCCAGCTTCAACTGGCACGCGCAGCATTGTTGCCTGTAATCATTCATACGCGAGAGGCGGAGGCGGAGACGATTGAGATACTAAGGTCGGAATGGCAGGCCTCGGGTCTGCCGGGTATCATGCATTGCTTCAGTGGCACGCGTGAGCTTGCAGAGAAGGCAGTTGACTTGGGGATGTTCATATCTTTCTCCGGCATCGTCACTTTTAAAAAAGTGGACGACCTCAGACGTGTTGCGAAGGAAGTCCCGTTGGACCGGTTGCTGATTGAGACGGATTGTCCTTACTTAGCGCCTGTGCCTTATCGTGGGAGGAGGAATGAGCCAGCCTACGTGGTGGAGGTGGCGCGTTGTTTGGCGGAGGTTCGGGGAGTCTCGCTGGAAGAGATGGCGCGGGTGACGGCGGAGAATTTCGGGAGGCTGTTTGAACTTGATCTCTTGCTGTAAGGCGTGTTCGCACCTGAAGGCGCTCGCTGCAGGCGGGCAACATGTCTTTCGTGGAGCGCGGGCATCCTGCCCGCTGAGCGTGCGGAGCAGGCTCAGGTTACCCACCCCCTTAATCTTAACCATATCGCCCCTGCGTTTTCGCGCGTTGCGCTCATTGCGGGCAAGATGCCCGCGCTCCAAGATGCCTGCGCTCCAAGCCAAACTGACTTCGGACAACCCCAAGAGACAACTTTCACATGCTGCGAAATTGATGTTATGCTCTCGATATTAAGTAAATCCCGGAAAACTCTACGTCGAGGACCCTAACGGGGAATGGCCCAGCAGAATTCATTCGACATCGTCTCGCAAGTGGATCGCGCGGAAGTGACGAACGCAATCCATCAAACTGTTAAAGAGGTGCGGCAGAGATTTGACTTCAAAGGCAGTGCCGCCAATGTCGTGCTGGAGAAGGACGCCTTAGTGCTTACCGCTGAGGATGAAACGAAGCTACGAAACATGAACGACATTCTCCAGCAGAAGCTGGTCCGCCGCGGCGTTCCTCTCAAGGCCTTGACTTATGGCGTTATGGAACCAGCGGCGGGCGGCACGTTGAGGCAACAGGCAGCAATTCAGCAGGGTATTCCTCAGGACAAGGCCAAAGAAGTCGTCAAGTTTATTAAAGACTCCAAAGCAAAGGTCCAGGCGTCGATCCAGGCGGACGTAGTTCGCGTTTCCGGAAAGGATCGCGACACGCTTCAGGACATAATCGCCAAACTAAAGGGAAAAGATTTTGGCATCGATATGCAGTTCACGAATTATCGCTCTAACTGAGGTCATACCAGCCCGCCAGACGTAAATGTGGGTCTGTTAGCGGGGAGACGCATTACACAGTAGGTAGTCAGAAATGCAGACGGCCAGCGAAACACTTGCACTCGACGATGTCACGCTTGCGGCAAAGCGCATCTTTAGTCTAATCGCTTCCGAGCTCGGGCAGGTTGAAGTAGAGTTTGAGCGGCAGGCACAGTCTAATGTTCAAGTCATCGCCTTCCTCGGAGACTACCTGCGCGCTTCCGGTGGCAAGCGCGTCCGTCCCGCACTCACAATTCTTTCGAACTATGCCGTGGGGGGCCAAGGATCTCGTTACAATTCTATTCGCATGGCCACGGTGATGGAGTTCCTCCACACTGCCACGCTGGTCCACGACGACATTATCGACGATGCTGACACGCGCCGGGATCGCCCTACCGTGAATGCCCTCTACGGCAATCAGACCGCGGTGCTGATGGGCGACTGGCTTTACATGTCTGCCTTTGAAACGAGTCTCGCCGAAAGATCGCTCCCCATTCTGGACATCCTCACCGCGGTTACGCGCAAGATGACAGAGGGCGAATTGTTGCAGCTGAACCTCCTGGGCCGAACCGATGTTTCAGAGTCGCAGTACCTCGATGTGTTGCAGCGGAAGACTGCTTACCTTTTTAGCGCCTGTTGCCAGGTGGGTGCTATGCTCGGCGGCGCGGGGGAAAGGCAACGCCAGGCACTGGCCGATTATGGTGTAAATCTTGGCACGGCTTTCCAGCTCGTTGATGACCTGCTCGACTTTACCGCCGGCGATGACGCGCTGGGAAAGGCCTCTGGCGTTGATCTGATCGCCGGCAAAGTTACTCTGCCACTCATCTATCTGCTTGAGAGTGATAGTTCCGGGCGCGAGATGGTTGAGACGGTGATCAGGGAAGGCAACTACAGGACGGTCTCACGTAGCGACTTGCTCCATGCTGTTGAGCGGGTGGGAGGGCTCGAACAAGCGCGGGCAAGGGCTGACGGCTTTGCGGAAGTCGCACGAGCTTCGCTGGATGTCCTGCCTGACTCTGAGTACTGCGAAGCACTCAGGTCAATTCCCACCTATGTCCTCGAGCGCGAGCGGTAATTCTCTAATAGTCGACCGACCGAACACCTGTCAGATAGCGACCGTTCAGCGCTTGTCAGAACCGCGAGCGGTAGCGACCGGGTTGTATTCTCCCAATTGAGACCAGGTCGCTACCGCTCCCCGTTTCTGACAAAAAGCATTGTGCAATTTCTGAAATCGCTTTAACATCCGTTCGATGGACCGGCCCAACGAAAACCTGCTTTCCCGTTTAGAGCAAAACTTGCGGCAATCGCGAGCTGCGCGCATGCATCTTGGCGCGCGGTTGCGGGAGCTGGAAGCGGAAGCGGATGCAGTTCGGACGGAGCTGGCGGAGATGGATACGCTGGCCAGCCAGTCTGAGGCGGCCATCTATCGTTTGGTGTCTTCCGTGCTTGCCTCGAGTAGTCTTACCGCCGGTCTGCCCTCAGACGCTGAACTCGAATCAGCGATGGGCCATTCGTCGCCTCATAGTCGCGGCGCCGTTAACTTCGATACCAGGCGCCAGCAGATTCCGGCCGTGCGCACCGATATCGAGGCTTTGAGCGACCGCTTTATGGATCGCACTATTCCGCAGGCTGTCACCCTGCTCCTGCGCGAAGAGGGAGGACCCCTGCACGTCAACGAACTCTACAACCGTCTGCTGGAAGGCGGTTTCCGCTTCACCGGCGAGAATCCAACGATCAGCGTCGCCGTCTCTCTCAATCGCAACAGTCGATTCCGAAAGGTCGCTCCCGGCACCTTCGACCTCATGATTCGCGACGCGTCGAAGGCTTCTTAAATTATTGTCTAGCTTTTCTTCTCGCGACACAGATCTCGCAGCGGGTAGTGTCTTAATTTGAGAGCATTCGGCGGTTGCCACTCAATTACGTAACCGAGGAGCGGTAGAGGCTGTGTGAAAACCAAAGAGAACCTTCGGTAATTTGCAGGTCAGGAAGGCGGACCCTGTCCCCGCCTCAAGCTTGCAAGCCACTCAGCAACACTAGGGAGATTTAGGTTCGACCCTCTGCGAGTCATGTGAGCAAGCTCCATTGGAGGGTGAGAATGAATTGAGTTGTTGGTCCAAACGATTTTTATCTTCGTCGTAAGAGCGGGGACAGGGTCCGCCTTCCTTACCTGCAAATTACCGTAGGGTCCTTTTGGGTTTTCACACAGCCTCTACTCCCGGCTACAACAATTCCGCTCATCACACTTAGAATGACTACTCATGCGCGCAATGATCCTTTCTGCCGGCTACGGCACACGGCTTTGGCCTTTGACTGAAGACCGCACCAAACCAGCTATCCCCATTCTCGGGAAGCCATTGGTGGGGTACGTCGCGGAATATCTCGCCGGCTACGGATGCGATGAGATTGTCATTAATCTTCATCATCGCCCGGAGTCCGTTCGTGCGGCTTTGGGCGATGGCCGTAAGTATGGTGTCAAGCTTCATTATGTTGACGAGCCGGTAATACTGGGAACCAGCGGTGCGTTGGACAATGCCCGCGAGATATTGAAGGGCGAGACGATCGTCGTTGTGAACGGAAAGATCATCACCGACATCGATTTGAACGCTGCGCTCGAAACACACAGGCGCACAGAAGCCATCGCCACTCTGGTGTTATTGCCGAACCCCGAATGCCAAAGCTTTACCGTAGTTGAAACTGCGGACGGATTCCTCAAAGGTTTTGGCCCGATGCCGGTTCAAGAAGAGTACGTTGGTAGAGAAGCGCCGCTGATGTTCACCGGCATTCAGATTCTGGAACCCCGAATCTTCGACTACATCCCACGCGGCGTTTTTTCCCACTCCACCACCGACGTCTATCCGCAGGCGATAGCCAAAGGTGAGCGCATTGCGACTCATGTGGCAACGGGGAAGTGGTACGAACTATCGACGCTCCAACGCTATCTGGATATCAGTTTGGCTATGCTCGCGGAAAGAGGCGAGCACCTTGCGATCGGATCCGCGTGCGTTATTTCAGAGCGCGCCGATGTGAGACAGTCCGTACTCTGGGACGGCGTCGTCATCGAACCCGACGCCCGCATCAGACGTGCCGTGCTTGGCGACGGCGTCCGGATTACGGCGGGCGAGGGTATTGAGGATGCGGTGGTCGTGCCGAACTCGCTTGTGAACGGGAAGAGTTCGCCGCCTAAAGCGCTCAAAGGAGTGGTTAGAGGTGAAAACTTTGTCGTGTCTCTGAGCCAGTGATACAATTTGCGTTACACTACTCAAGACTGGGCGGGATCGATTTATGTCCGCTTATTTTTGAGAAGGACTAACCGCGGATTCCCTTCAACAGATGACGTCAGTAAAACAGGTGACTACCAGCGCTTTCGAACTCTCACCCACTGACCGGCTTTTGAACTTTCTCAATGCCCAGGGAATACCTGCCCAGGGAATAAGAGACACCGAGGTTGTAGCTCTAACTCCAGACGCTTCCACTCGTAACTACTTTCGCATTCCCTGGAAGAAGGGCAAGGCGATTGCGGCTGTCTACCCGGAGCCGTTTGATCCTCACTTTCATCCTTACCTCGACGTAACGCACCTTTTCCTCGAAAGCGACATCCCCGTGCCGGAAATCTATGCGGTTGAGGGCGGGACTGGAATTATCGTGCAGGAGGATCTCGGCGACCAGCAGTTGTGTCAGGTTTATGAAGTCGCGTCGCCGGACGAATGCGAAGACTACAAGGAGCGGGCCATAAATATTATCGCTCGGATTCAAAAGGCGACGGAGAAGGCCCAAAAGTTGAAGTCTATCTCGAGCCGCCTGGCTTTCGACGAAGCGAAGCTTTCGTGGGAACTCGACTTTTTTGTCGAGCACTACTTTCAGAGCTTGCGAGGCGAAACTTTGCGCCATGCCGAAGCTGCTGAATTGAAAGCCGAACTCAACGACATTTCCGCGGAACTTTCCGCGGCGCCGCGGGTCCTGTGTCATCGTGATTTTCACACAGCAAACTTGATGCTAGACAGTAGGAACCAATTGCGTGTGGTGGACCATCAGGATGCGCGCATGGGCCCGGCCAGCTACGATCTGGTTTCGTTCTTGTTGGATCGGCAACCAGAGCCGCCCTCGTTGGCGGAGTTGCGGGCCCATCGGCTTCGCCTGCTGGAGGAGCGACGTCTGCAAGGTCTTGAGCCCTTGGATCCCGATGAATTTGCCCGGGAGTTTCGGCTGATGACTATTCAGCGCGGTCTGAAAGCTGTCGGCACATTCTCCTATCAAACCGCTATCAACGGACGTGGCGCGTTTTACGAACATTTTATTCAGCCGACGTTTCGGAACGTGTTGCAGGCTGCGGAATGGCTGGAACGCTTTCCCACCCTCAGAAAAATGATAACTAAGCGACTTAACCAAACTAATCTGGATTAATATCAACGCGATGGCCACGGAATCAAAATCTTTGGAAATAACCAAAGCTCCGCAGACCTATATTTCAGAGCTCTCGAAGCACGTGGGCCATGAAGTGGTGCTTAAAGGTTGGCTCTACAACTTGCGCTCGAGCGGGAAGATTGTTTTTCCACAGTTGCGAGACGGGACCGGGATAGTCCAGGGCGTGGCTTTGAAGAATACCGTCTCGCCCGAAGTGTGGGAGGCGTTGAAAGGCCTGGGCCAGGAATCTTCCCTGATAATTCGCGGCACCGTGCGCGCAGACGAACGCGCTCCGGGCGGTTACGAAATCGACGTCGTGGATGCTCAGGTACTGCAGGAGGTCCACGACTATCCCATCACCCCAAAGGAACACGGCACAGAGTTCCTGATGGACCAAAGGCACCTCTGGCTGCGTTCCCGGCGCCAGCATGCGGTTCTGAAAGTGCGCCATACGGTCGTGCAGGCGGTACGCAACTTCTTCGACAACGATGGGTTCACTCTCGCCGATGCGCCCATACTCACGCCCGCTGCCTGTGAAGGGACCACTACACTCTTCGAGGTTGACTACTTCGAAGGCGAAAAGGCGTACTTGACGCAATCGGGCCAACTCTATAACGAAGCGACGGCCGCGGCGTTCGGAAAGGCCTATTGTTTTGGTCCTACTTTTCGCGCCGAGAAATCAAAAACGCGCCGCCATCTCACTGAGTTTTGGATGGTTGAGCCTGAAATGGCCTATGCGACTCTCGAGGATGTAATGGCCCTTGCGGAAAGAATGCTCTCGCACGTGGCCGAGCGTGTGCTGGAAGCCAGGGCCGAGGAGTTAAAGGTCTTGGAACGGGACACCTCGAAGCTGGAATCCATCATCGCCCCTTTTCCGCGCCTGCACTACGACGATGCGGTAAAGATACTTCAGGAGGGACATGCTGCCGGTGCTCTTGAGAGTCGCTTCGAATGGGGCGGAGATTTCGGTGCGCCCGATGAGACTCATATCTCCAGTAAGTTTGATAAACCGGTAATGGTCCATCACTATCCCGCAGCCATTAAAGCGTTTTATATGGCGCGGGACCCGGAGCGGGCGGAATTGGCGCTGGGTGTCGACGTCTTGGCGCCGGAAGGTTATGGCGAAGTGATTGGTGGCGGAGAGCGCGCAACATCGCTTGAGTTTCTAAAAGAACAGGTGGCCCTGCATGAACTGCCGCAGGAGGCGTTCGAGTGGTATCTCGACCTGCGTCGCTATGGCAGCGTGCCGCACGCAGGTTTCGGCATGGGCATTGAACGGTGTACAGCATGGATGTGCGGCATCGAGCACATCCGGGAAACAATTCCGTTCCCGCGGATGCTTTACCGAATTCGACCGTAGGAGTGTCCTCCTGATTTGAGAGTGGGATTGATTGAAACAAACGATCCACGAAACCACACGAACGAACACGAACAATGTGTTAGTGATATTTCGTGGATCGTTTCTTACTTCTGTACTTACCACACGAACAGGCTTGTGAAGAAAATGAAGTCGGACACCATCTTTCCCAGGACGGCAGCCGCGCTGGCGTGCTCTCGATAGCGCACTTTGAGAGTTACAAATGAATGAACCTCTCCGTCTGGAATTCAATGAATGGGCCCGGGCCGGCAAGGGCGCCAGCATGGAGCGAGGCCATCGCCCTGTGGGCGAACAGGCGATCAAGCGCATGCAGATCCCGGCCGAGGCGACAGTCCTCGACGTAGGGTGTGGTTCAGGTTGGGCGGCGCGATTGATGGCCCAGCGCGCCCGGGAGGGCCGCGTTGTAGGCATCGATGTTTCGGACGAAATGGTTCGATTGGCGCGCGAGAATTCGGTAAATTATCCGAGCGTGGAATTCCAGGTGGCAAGCGCGGAGCAACTTCCATTCGACGACTCCGAGTTTACTCATGCTTTCTCGATGGAATCGCTTTACTACTACGCGGATCTCGAGCGGGCGCTCGGAGAGATCAGGAGAGTGTTGAAGCCTGGAGGTCTATTTGTAGCGGTCATGGATCTATACCTGGAAAATGGACCTTCGCATCAATGGATCGATTTTCTCAAGGTTCCGGTGCAGTTGCTGAGCGCCGCTGAGTATTGTGCCCTGTTTGAGCGCGCCGGATTTGTAAACGTTCGCGACGAGAGGTTGCTTGATCCTGCGCCAGTGCCTGAAATCTACACAGGCACGACGTTTAGGACACACGAAGACTTCGTGCTGTATCGCAAAAATGGCTCATTGATGCTGACGGCGGAGGTGTCGCGGTGAAACTGCAAGTACGCCTAAACAATGACTAGCGAAACAACTGAGCGGATCGTGACCATCTTTGGCGGCTCAAAATGCTGCGAGCCGGATCCTGAATATGTGCAGGCGCAGCGTGTTGGTGAAATGCTGGCCAATGCAGGCTTCACAATCTGCACCGGCGGCTATCTGGGCGTCATGGAAGCTGCCAGCCGCGGTGCGCACGAGGTTGGCGGTCGCGTCCTGGGCATCGTGATGAATCAATTCAAGAATGAGCCCAATCGCTACCTCACGGATAAAGTCGCTACGCCTCACTTTTATGAGCGACTGCAGCAGTTGATTATGCGCTCGGTCGGATTCATCGCTATTCGGGGCGGCATGGGCACCGTGACCGAGTTATCGCTGGTCTGGAACAAGATTCAAACGCGCGTGATCGGTCCCCGGCCGCTCGTACTGCTCGGCGAATGTTGGCCGCCGATTGTTAAGGCATGGCATCAGCACCTGGCAGTCACCGATGCAGACATCGCCGTACTGGATTTTGCAGAAACCGCAGAGGAAGCAGTGGCCATCATAAAAGAAAAATCCCGAGGAGTGATTCTATGAACTGTCCCAAATGCGGCACCCAACTGGCAGAGGGCTCGAGTTTTTGCGGTACGTGCGGTAATCGATTAGGGACTGCCGGCGCGCCACCGTCCCCGCAGCAACCCAGCTACTCCGGCGCTGGTGGAATTCACATTGATGAGGATTCCCGAGGTCAGGGTCGTGGCTACAATTATGAAGTACTACATCAACCGTCATTCTCTCTCGCCGTGATCAAACTCCAGGCTGAGCAGTCCATCCAGGCAGAAGCTGGGGCAATGGTCTCGATGTCGGCGAACGTGGAATTACAGTCGGAGATGAAGGGCGGGCTCTTCGGTGCAATCAAACGTGCCGCTGGTGGAGAGTCGGCATTCGTCTCGACCTTCACTGCACGGGGGGGGACCGGGCGAGGTTACCTTTGCTCCTGGCGCTCCGGGCGACATAGCCGCGATAGAGTTAAGCAACCAATCTTTCTTCGTTCAATCAAGCTCCTACCTGGCCGGTGATGCCAGTCTTACTGTAGATACAAAATGGGGTGGCGCGAAATCATTCTTTGGCGGTGAGGGTTTGTTTGTGATGCTTGTGCAGGGCCAGGGCTTGCTGCTGGTTTCCTCCTTTGGGGCGATTCACCGTAAACGGTTACAGGCGGGCGAGCGATATGTGGTCGATACTGGACATCTGGTGGCCTGGGAAGGCACAACGCAGTACACTCTGCGCAAAGCCGCGGCCGGGTTCTTCCGCAGCATGATGAGCGGCGAAGGTATCGTTGCCGAGTTTACTGGTCCCGGGGAACTGCTAATCCAGACGCGTAACCTGGCAGCTTTGGCGGGACTGTTAAAACCATTCTTCCCGTCCCAATCAAGTGGGAGTGGGTTCAGTATCGGCAGTTAAGGTTCTTCGTGAATTCATGAGTAATCAGTCCACTACGGAAACTTTGCCTTCGCACATCGCACCGGTTCCAAATCCTGACCGAACAGTTAGGATTCTAGGCGTCCCGATGGCCTATGGGGCCAGCATGGCCGGTGTTGACATGGGGCCGGCTGCCTTGCGGGTAGCGCGACTTCACGAAAGGATCGCAGAGCTTGGATACGAAGTTCAGGATTCCGGCGACCTGCGGGTTGAGCGACCGAAGTCGCGTCCTAAGCCCGATGATAAACTAAAATACCTCCCCGAAATTAGTGCTGCTTGCGAGCAGTTGGCCGCCGACGTTCATAAGGCTCTGACTGCTGGTGAGCTGCCAATCATCCTTGGCGGCGATCACTCGATAGCAATAGGTTCGATTGCGGGTGTGGCTTCATTCTGTCGCGAGCGATCTGAAACGCTAGGGCTGATCTGGTTTGACGCGCACGCCGACATGAATATTCCTGAAACCACTCCCTCGGGCAACATTCATGGAATGCCCTTGTCCGCCCTGTTGGGTTACGGCGCACCTGCACTCACGAATATTGCAGGGTTTGCTCCCAAACTCGATCCGAAATTGTGTGCGCACGTTGGAGCGCGCGACATCGATCGTGGTGAGCGCGAGCTGATTCGCAAACTTGGTATGCGCTTCTTTACAATGCGGGAAATCGATGAGCGTGGAATGAGCGCATGTATGGACGAGGCAATCGCAATCGCTTCCAGGGCTTCCGCCGGATACGCAGTGACGTTCGATGTGGACGCACTCGATCCCGGAGATGCTCCAGGTTCGGGTACCCTCGTGCGTGGCGGGCTAACCTACCGTGAGTCGCACCTGGCCATGGAGAAAATCGCGGAGGCGGGGGGAATGCGTTCACTTGAGGTAGTGGAGATCAATACTGCGCTTGATGTTAACAATAGAACCGCCGAGCTGGGTGTCGAGATGATTCTTTCAGCGCTCGGGAAGACTATTCTTTAAAGTAACGGAGCGGGCACTTGGCGAAAAAACTCCGCGTGGGAGTAATCTTCGGTGGACGATCAGGGGAACACGAAGTTTCTATTCGTTCCGCTCGCGCAGTCATAGAATCAATTGATCGAGAGAAATATGACGTTCTGCCCATCGCCATCAGCAAAGAAGGGAAGTGGCTCCCACCGGCTGATGCCGCGAAATTGTTGCCACCAAGTGCGCATTCCTTCCTTCCCGCTGATTTTGCGGCAAAAGGCAGAGGCGACGTGGCAATCCTCGGTGACGCCTCGCATCAGGGCCTGCTCTCTCTCGCAGCAACCAGCCGCCCACTAGCTTCTGATGAACAATTGGATGTCGTGTTTCCCGTGCTCCACGGGCCATTCGGTGAAGATGGAACGGTGCAGGGCCTCTTGGAGATGGCCAACATTCCCTATGTCGGTTGCGGGGTGCTTGCCTCGGCGTGCGGCATGGACAAGGTCGCAATGAAGTTGCTATTCCGTCAGGCAGGCCTTCCCATTGGTGAGTACCTTTGGTTTCTTCGTTCCCAGTGGCAGAGTAATCCTGCAAGTGTGATTCGCAGAGTCGTCCGCGACATCGGCTTTCCGTGCTTCGTGAAGCCGGCTAATCTTGGTTCTTCGGTAGGTGTTTCGAAAGCTACGGATAAGACTGGGCTGATGGAATCCGTGGACCTGGCTGCTCGATACGATCGGAAGATTATTGTTGAAGCAGCATTGGACGCGCGGGAAATTGAATGCGCTGTGATAGGTAACGATGAGCCTCAAGCCAGTCTTCCGGGCGAGTATGTTGTTTACGACGAAGCAGCACGTTTTCTTGATTACACCGAGAAGTATGCCAACACCGGGCACGTAAAATTTGTAGTTCCCGCACCGCTATCAAAATCCATGATCGGCAGGATCCAACGAATGGCCAAACAGGTTTTTAAATCTGTAGATGGCGCCGGTCTTGCGCGAGTGGACTTCTTTCTGACGCGAGAGGGCCAGAAATTGCTGGTGAATGAATTGAATACTATGCCAGGTCTGACCGAAGTGTCCGGATATCCTAAGATGTGGGAAGCGTCAGGAATGTCCTTTCCACGAGTGCTTGATCGATTGATTGAACTTGCCTTCGAACGTCACAAAGACAAGTCGCTTAACAAAACAAGTTTGTAGTTGTGCACAAGTATGGTCAAGAAAGTTCTTGACAGCTCTGGGGCTCGCGACTAGTATCGCGAGCGTGATGGTGCCCAGGCCTAGAGCTGGAGCGCATTGAAAACTAAATAGGAGTCGGAAAAGGAAATTTTGAATCTAATTTCTTTTTCGACAATCAGATTATTTTCGAAGCGAAACTCCTTTTCTAGGAGTTTTTTGCGTTTAGGGACAGTTTCTAAAACATACTCTTTGAACCATCAAAGATAAATTAAGGATGAACTTCAGTCTAATTCAGGAAAGGAATAAGGAAGAGATGAACAATTCAATAATTAACATTGATGTAAGTGGCTTGAGGAATTGTTACAAATCTGATGCTATCGCGCGGGATATTTTACAAAGCCTTGCCGCAAGACAAAACAATTGGCGGATGACCACGGTGACGAGCCTATTTTCAATTTTTAAATTAACTGGATTTGACATTCCGCGTAAAGAAATCGTGAGGATATCTAGAGAACTCGAGAGACTCAACTGTTGCGATTTTGTAATTGGGAAAGTTAAGGGTAATAGGAACTTCCAATCCAGGATTGTTTGGAAGGTTCCGCCTGCAATAGTTGCCAAGCTCGCCATCGACAAGAGGTCGCCAAGTTGATAGTTGCAACTGAGCCGGGGATGCGCTCAGCGCATCCCCGGACCCGCTAACATGACGACGAGATCCTCTCTATCCAGTAAATCGTTGGCCCCTGTTACCCTCATTGAACGCCGCATCTACCTCATTGGCGGTCATAAGGTGATGATTGATACTGACCTTGCGCAATTGTACGGCGTGCCGACCTATCGACTAAACGAAGCCGTGAAGCGAAACCGGAGACGCTTCCCTTCAGACTTCATGTTTCAATTGAGCAAGAAAGAAGCGGAATCTTTGACATCGCAATTTGCGATCTCAAAAAAAGGCAGAGGCGGGCGCCGTACGTTGCCCTACGCTTTCACTGAGCAGGGTGTAGCGAGGCTCTCCAGTGTATTGAATAGTGAGCGTGCCATTCAGGTCAACATTGTCATCATGCGAGCGTTCGTCAGACTGCGACAGATGCTGGAATCAAACGAGGGGCTCAACCGCAAGTTTGCGGCTGTCATTCGGAAACTTGCCGTACACGACAAGTATTTTCACGGTTGTCTTCGATGAGCTTAAGAAACTGACGGCTCAGCCTGCGGGCGCACGTCGGCAGATTGGATTTACGACCGAGGACAAGAAATAGTCTTTTGCGTGCTTTAACTTCGCTCTGTTAGGTGGAGGAGCCTGGTGTCACGACCGCCAAGGAGATTGTCAATGCAATATCGCACTGCCGCTATCGCACTCCTACTTCTTCTGGCGGGCTTTACGGCTGCGCAGGCCCAGGCTCAGCCTCGGACTAAAGCAAGCACAACCTTCACCGTCGGCACCGCCACCGCAGCGCCCGGCCAGAAAGCTACCGGCACCATTGAGGTACCGGCCGGCAGTGACGCCGCGTTAAGTATTCCGGTGGCCGTCTTCCATGGCGCGAGGCCGGGACCGGTGCTGGCGCTCGTCTCAGGCGCACACGGTACTGAATACGCTTCGATCATTGCTCTTGAAAAAATGATCGGGATGCTCAACTCTGCGGAGATTTCCGGCACCGTGATCATTGTGCCGCTGGTGAACATCCCGTCTTTCGAGCAGAAGGTGCCGCATCTCAATCCGGTGGATCGAAAGAACATGAATCGAATGTATCCCGGCAAGATGGACGGCACGCAGACGGACCGTGCGTCATTCCTGATTACGAAGCAGGTCGTGGAGCAGTGCGATCATCTGATTGACCTGCACGGCGGCGATACGGACGAGAGTTTGCGGACTTATAGTTACTGGACCAAAACAGGTAACGAAAAGCAGGATCGAATATCGCGCGAGATGGTGCTCGCCTTCGGCCTGGACCACATCATTATTTCCACCGAGCGACCGAAGGACCCTCAGGCTTCGCGCTATCTGGAAAACACCGCCACCACGCGCGGCAAGCCATCAATCACAGTCGAGGCCGGCCACGCCGGCACAGTCGAAGCCGACGACGTCAGCGCGTTGACAGCCGGCTGCCTCAACGTAATGCGATATCTGAAAATGCTGCCGGGTACGGCAACAATGATCGAGCACCCGGTGTGGATCGATAAGGTCGTACCCCTGGCCAGCGAGCAGACCGGTATGTTCTATCCGCTGGTCCGGCGCGGCGCCTATGTTGAGCAGGGAATGAAAGTTGGTTATGTCACAGATTACCTTGGCAAGCTGATCTTCGAAGCGCGCGCGCCCGCAGCAGGCGTAATTCTTTACATCTGCGCAGTGCCCTCAATGACGAAAGGCGCAACCATCGCAAACATCGGCGTGGTAGCGCGGTAACCGGTCGGGGATGTAGGACCGTTTGAAGATCGTGTAAGGTGTAATAGATTATGCGAGGCGATGATTAGTTCATTTAGGCATAAGGGCTTGCGCGAGTTCTTCGAGACCAATAGCAAGCGAGGAATTCCGCCAGAACTGTCTACTCGGCTGCGTGACAGGCTTGACGTAATCGACGCGGCAACTACTTTGGAGGATATGGCCTTCCCGCATTTCGATCTTCACGAGCTAAAGGGAGACCGCGCCGGTACCTGGGCCATGAAGGTCAATAAGAATTGGCGGCTGACATTTACCTTTGCTGGCGGCGATGCCGGCCACGTAGACTTCGAGGACTATCATTGAAAGAGAGATTTCTATGCAAGAAAAATCCATCCAACGTAAAGTGCGACCAACCCATCCAGGCGCGATCTTAAGAAACATGTTGGGCGAGCTGGCTGCCGATGGAAGCGAGCAGCTGCCAACTATGACGCAAACGGAATTGGCAAAGCGACTAGGTGTGTCACGGCGCACAGTCAGTGAGTTGATTCGCGAGCGCCGCAGTATGACAGCGGACATGGCAATTCGTTTGTCGCGGGTGTTCAAGACCACTCCAGACATTTGGATGAATTTGCAAAAGGCCGTGGATTTGTGGGATGCCAATCAAGCTAATAAGAGCGACTATGCGAAGCTAAGACCAATTGCGGCGTAACATGCCCGACCTTGACTCGCCGAGATTTCTTGGTAAGCGGTTTTCGCATTGAGCGGGCACATCGATGGCGGCAGCTGCGATCGATGAATCTCCACCGTCCGTCCGAATCGAAGGCGCAGTTCAATCAAGTACGCGGACATACGCGGTTAGTCGAGGAGATGATCATGAACAAGCGTTCCGGTACGTTCTGTTTCCTTTTGGCAGTTCCGTTGACGGTTCTTTTAGCGAGCCCGACTACTGCGCAGTCGCAGACCACCTCGATCACGGCGATCAAGGCCGGCCGGCTTATCGACCCGGAGAGCGCGACTGTGACCATCGACCAGGTAATCCTCATCGAGGGTGAAAAGATCAAGGCGGTTGGTGCCAACCTGGCGATCCCCGCCGGGGCGACGGTTATCGACCTATCGAAACTCACGGTGCTGCCCGGTCTTGTCGATGCACATACTCACACAGCGCTGACATACAAAGAGCAACCGGAAAACAATTACTACTACCTTACCTACGTCATGGAATCTACTCCGCTGCGGGCGATTCAAGCCGCTTCCAACGGAATTCAGCTTCTCAGTTCCGGCTTCACTGTCATTCGTGATGTGGGAAACAACGCACTCTACGCAGATGTGGCGCTGCGGCAGGCAATCGAGCAAGGCTGGCTGCCGGGACCGACCGTGATCCCATCGGGAATTATCATCGGCGGTACGGGCGGCCAATTCTGGCCGACGCCGGAGATGTACAAGCATCACA
>CAZVHN010000014.1:0-3316 GCA_964626895.1 uncultured Chloracidobacterium sp.
AATGTTCTTCAACCGGCGGCGGAATTCGGCGTCTGAGACTTCCGCTTTCGCGGGTTTCTTCGTGGTTGCGGCCTGAGGCACGACCTGATACTTCTTCATGCTTGTTCTCCGTACTGATTGTCGTCCGAGGCACGGCTTAATATCAAGGAATCTCCCCAGGTTGACGCTAGGATCCGCTCGCTCCCGAGTCTGTATCGAAAGCCCTGATTCTCAAAACTATAACGGTCTTTCCCTCGCACAAGAGAATTAACCAAAGGCCCCGCCTGTTGAGACAAGCGAGGCCTTCTTATGTTGCTAAAACGGGCGGCCATACGAAAGGGCGACAAATAGCAAGCCCAAACCAATGACGGCTAAGGTTTAAGCATTACCTCGCGCAGAAACCGTGTGCGGAGATAGTCGCGCAGTGGGAACCACGTGGCCATAGCTTATCTCTATTCAGACTTTGGCAGGCTGAACTATAACCAGGCTGTTGAGGATCAGATGGAGAAGATTGGCGCGGAAATCTTCGGCGAAAGAGACAAGGAGAAGAGGGAGTGAGACTACGGTCGACGCTACCCGTGACTAGTGGGTGACAATTGCTGGACCAGTGGTCGCTCGTTTGTTTTGAGAGAAACCCTTGAAACAAGACCTGCTTTCGTACATATTGCTCACTCTGAAATAGATTTGCTTAGAGCTAGCTTCTCGATTCCATCCAACCACGGAGAGATCCATGAAAAATTTATTGCTAACTGCGGTTCTGATGATGTCTCTTGCTTCCCTTGCTTTCGGCCAGGCTCAGTCCGCCGGAATTCGGAAAGCTATCGAGGCAAACAACAAAGCCTTTATGGCGGCTTTCAACAGGGGCGACGCGGCTGCGGTTGCCGGAATGTATGCCAATGATGCCAAGCTTTTGCCCCCCAATAGCGAGATGGTGGAAGGACGTCAAAACATTCAGACATTCTGGCAGGGTGTTATTAGTGCCGGCGCAAAGGTCGAGGCATTGGACACTGTTCAAGTGGACTGGCGCGGCGACATGGCCATTGAGCTGGGCAAATACACTCTCACGATCCCGCAAGCCGGGGGACAGAGCGTGACTGATCAAGGCAAGTATCTGGTGGTTTGGAAAAGGCACGGTCGGACTTGGAAGCTCGGCTTGGACATTTGGAACACGAGCACGCCGCTGCCGGCGCCGTAGTTGAGTTCACAGCTCACTCTTCAGCAAGCTGTTTCAAATTCAGCAACTGCTTCCGCATCATTATTAAGTCACCCCAGGGCAGGAATCTGCGCATCAACCTGCCCTTGAGATTAGGCGGATGGTTAACAACTAGTTTAACTAGTAGTCGACAGTTCCCTCCCCCACCTGGAATGATGAGATAGCTTACTGCGAGATCACCAAAAGTCTTGATAGCGGCGCCCTTGAGTTTCAGACGAAGTGTCAAATGCTCGTTCTGAGCAAAATCAACCAAGTCGAAAATACGCATCACCTCCTGGCCAATAGCAAGCTCGTCTAACCCTGGTGTCAGCTTGCGCGGGCTCTCGCGGCCCCCGTTGTCTATCCAATCATAGCTGTAGGGCGCCACGCGCATCTGACAGAGCCAGCGAAAAACAGTTTGCGGAGACGCATCGATGGTGATGCCGCGATAGAGTGAGACTTCAGGGTGAGGTATCAAGCGGTCGCACGGGTAGGAAAGTCGGCGCTCTTCGGGACAGGTTCCCCATGTACTGGCGATGGACATTGGATTCGCAAGCTAGTCTATGGAGTGAACTCACCTTCAACTCCAGAGCCTGCGTCAACCTCTTCACTGGGACCGCAGGCGTCCCGCCTGAATTCCTAGCCAAAGGGTCGATCGATGGAAGGGCTCTGTGTGGTGAAAAACTTGGGTCCGTTCGGGGTGATGTAAAGACAGTCCTCCAGGCGAATCCCAAACTCGCCATAGATCACCACGGTTGGTTCGTCGCTGAAACACATGCCTGGTTGTAGCGGAGTTTTGTTACCGCGTACAAAGTTAGTCCATTCATGACCGTCGAGACCAATGCCGTGACCGGTGCGGTGAGGCAGTCCGGGTACTTTGTAATCCGGGCCAAAGCCGGCGTCAGTGATTACTTTGCGCGCCGCGGCATCAACGGCTTCACAGGGCACGCCGACTCTTGCCGCCGCAAAACCGGCGTCCTGCGATCTCCGCTCCAGATTCCAGATCTCACGCTGTCGCTCGGTCGACTTGCCAAATACAAACGTTCGGGTGATGTCGGAATGGTATCCATCGACGCTGCAACCGCCGTCCATCAATACCACGTCACCTTCTTTCAACTTCTGCGGAGTGCTGCTGCCGTGTGGGAAAGCCGTGTACTTGCCGAAGCTGCAAAAGACGCCGCCATTGACTCCCAAGGCTCTGAACGCGTCGCTGCAACTACCCGAAAACTCGTCCTGCGTCATGCCTTCGCGCATGTTGTCGTGGGTAGCCTTGTAAGCGACGATGGTGATGTCATTCGCGCGCTGCATCAAAGCGAGTTCAGTCGGGGACTTGAACATGCGGCAGCCCGCCGTAATCGGATCGGCACTCACATACTGAAAAGCAGGCGCCGCTTTGCGGATCCCGTCGAAGAGAAAGAACCGGACCCGCTCTTCCATTCCAATGCGGCCGGTTCGCAAGCCGCGGTCACGGAAAAGTTCGGCGACTCTCCGGTAGGGACTCTCGTCTTCTTCCCAGGTGCGCATGTCCTCGCCGATTTTGATTAACTCGCGGGCGCGCTCTTCTTCAAACTTCGGGCAAACCCAGGCAATCTCACCGCGCGCAGGGATCACCAGCCCAAACATTCTCTCGCTCAAGCCCCAGCGCATGCCGGTAAAGTAGAACATGCTCGAGCCGGGCTCGAGGTAGATGGCCGCAATCCGGTTGTCTTTCATCAGGCGCCGGGCTTTTTCAATGCGCACTCTGCGCTCGTCGAGAGTAATCGGCACGATACCGTCCGTCATCCGTCGCAGCTTGGGTATTGATTCGGGGACTTCGCGTTGCTGCTTAGTTTCCGGCTCGACCGTTTCGCCGCGGACGATTGTTCCGCCCAGTAGGGTTGAGCCTGCGAGGCCAGCCGACAAGCGCAAGAAGTCTCTTCTATCAGTGCACATAGTGTTTCTTTATAAGACCTTCGCTTTTGAGTTTTCCACAAACATGAATCTTACTTTGGTAGCACATGCTACACGAGCGAGTTACTCGCGAACAAGAGATGGCGAAGTAGGCTAGTGTCTTGATTTGAGAGCATTCGGCGTTGCCACTCAATACGGAACCGAGGAGCGACCGGGAAATCTGCGATCCCCAACAGGACTCAAACCCCGCTAACT
>CAZVHN010000015.1:0-5149 GCA_964626895.1 uncultured Chloracidobacterium sp.
TGCGGGTGGCAGCTCCGCTGGAGCGCCGCCCCGTCACGCCGCGCACGCGGGCCGATCCGGTTGCCGCGACCGCACCGCTGGCAGCCGACGTGGCGGTCGAGCCCCCTGCCGGCGCGGGCTCCGGCCCGGCGCCATCGGGGCCGACCGCGTCCGCTGTCGGCTCGTCCTTGAGCTCGTCGTCCGGCTCGAGGGTCGGCTCCTCGTCCCCGTCGGGGCGCGTGTCCTGGTCGCTCGTCATGTGCTTCGGCTCTCCCGGGCAGTCGTGCGCGACCCGGCATTGGCTGAAGACGTCACTCAGGAGGTCTTTCTCAGGCTTTATCGCAAGCTCGACTCCACCCCAAGCGAGGAACTTCTTCGCGCGTGGCTCTTGCGCGTAACGCTCAATGTTGCACGCAACACATTGCGTGGACAGAGCCGCTCAATGGCCCGCGACGACGAGTACCAGAAGACCACCACTGAGGTATGGTTCCCGCAGCCCGAGGAAGATTACGAGCGCCGGCTGGCAATCGCCGAAGCGCGACGCGCGCTCGATAGAATCAAAGAGCCAATGCGAAGCTGCCTGCTCTTGAAACAGCAGGGGCTTTCCTATCGCGAGATTGCTACCACGTTGTCACTGAAGGAAACGAACGTGGGCAGCCTGGTAGCGCGGGGCCGTAAAGAGTTTGTCAGGGTGTACGGAAAAATCGGAGGAAGTCGATGAGAGAGTGTTTAGACGAAGGAATTCTGCAGAGCTATTTCGATGGAGAACTCTCCAGCGAGCACACGGAAGGCGTTACCTCGCACTTGGTATCGTGCATGAAGTGTGCGACTGCGGCGCGTGAGCTGGAAGGCCAGATTACCTTGCTCTCGAGCGCGCTCGCTCCCGAGTTTGAGGGGCCTGTGCCCACCGAGCGCTTGCGTCATCGAATTGACGCGGCGGTCGCTGGACTAGTACCGGTGAATCAGAATGAAACCAGGGAGCCCGCGTTTACGGTAGGCCGTGATTGGCTTCAGTCTCTCTTTGCTCTCTTTGCGTTTACACCTCAACGAACTTTTGGTTATGCAGGACTCGCGTTAGTTCTGGCCTTCGGTGCGATAATCGGGATCGTCCAGTTGCGGCAAGATCCATCTACAACCGGCGACCGCGGTAACGAAGTGGCCGTGATAGAAGCCACCCCAGGTCCAATCACCAAGACGACGAAAGCGGACAACGGCACGGTTGCTAATGCTGCGCCGGCCCCGGTGCCCGTTCCTCCTGTAATGACTAGAGGTGCGGGTGAAAGAAATCGTACAGTGAAAACCCGGCCGACTGGTGGGAATCAGGCCGTCGCGCAAGTTAAGCTGCTGCCGGGCGAGCGGAGTTATCTGAAAACGATTGCAGCTCTTGACTCGACGATCAAGGCGAACAGCAACAGGCCAATGAGGCCCTCGCTGCAGGTGGAATATGAAAGGAACCTGGCGGTCGTGGATCGCGCACTCGCGGCTACGCGCAGTGCGGCAAAGAAGAATCCGAGCGATCCGGATGCCGCGGAGTTTATGTTTAGCGCCTATCAAAGCAAAGTTGATCTGCTGAATACCGTCGCCGATGCGCGACTTTATAACCGGCAGCCGTGAAGGTTTAGGTTTCCAGGTAAAATGAAGTTTCGAGCTATAACAATTTGTCTTGTGTTAACTCTGATGACGGCAAGCGTCTGGGCTCGACCTGCGACCCGCAATGACGACGTGCGTTCTCAGAAGGTTGAGCGGACCATAGCAGCGGATCCTGCGGTGACGGTTTCAGTTTGCGTAATGTCCGGCAGTATCAGCGTGCGCGGCTGGGACAAGAATGAAGTCTCGGCGCGCTCGTCCGATGCGACGCAGATTGAACTGAGGCAAAAGGACGCGCCAGCAGGTCAGGCAATGAAACTCGAAGTATTCGTTGTCGACAAGTCAGACGTTCAGCGCGTCAAAGATAACTGTCAGGCGTTCAGCGACCTTGAGTTGTACGTCCCCCGCACTGCCTCGGTGCACGTGCAGACTCGGGACGGCGACATAAGCATCTCCGAAGTGGGGATTGCCGTGGCGGGCACGCAGAATGGGGACATAGATATTGAGCGCGTTTCGCGAGCAGTTGAGGTGGGCAGCGTGGGCGGCAGTATTTCCATCAAGAATTCCACCGGGCGCGCGAGCATCACGTCCATCGGCGGCGGCATTGAAGTATTAAACCTGCGCCCGTCCGCTCCCACGGATGCCTTCGAAGCAGTTAGCGTGAGTGGTGATCTAAACCTTGAGGGAATTAGCCACGCGCATTTCAATGCGCGGACCGTTACTGGAGATGTCCACCTCACGGGCCCCCTGGCGGCCGGCGGCCGTTACGGATTTAAGACAATGTCAGGTGACGTGACGCTAACCTTGCCGGTTGAGGCGTCCTTTAACCTAAGCGCCAAAGTCTCTAGAGATGGGGAGATCATTACGGACTTTCCGCTGACACTGATCCCGGATGGAGCGCCTCCGTCCACTCCGGCGCCGGCGACCCCGGCAGTGCGCGGCGCGCCTCCAAAGAGTCCGACACCGACTCCGGCGATAAAAGGCACTCGGGAAGCTTCGCCTGTGATAGTAAAAGTCGTGCCTCGTCTGGACAAGGTAACTGTGACTACTCCGGTTGTTGTGTTCGGTCATACACTGCGTCGTGTGAATGCGGTTTGCGGCGCGGGAGACGCTACGATCCAGGTCGCTTCATTCAGCGGCACACTCCGTTTGCAAAAGAATTAGGCAACTGGTCAACCCCACCGGCTCGGCTTCTTATTACACCTATCTTCAGGAGTCTGTCGGAAAGACAGAAGCTGAGAGCATCACGTTTGTCGCGGACGCAAAGAGCCTTGGTTTTCACCCCGTTAGAGGGTGAAATGTCTATAGCACCGAAATTTCCACCACCCTCCTGCTCCGTTCGGAGGAGCGGAGAGTGGCTTGAAGATTACAGGTCTAGTTGCGTTCCGCTCCTTCGAACGAAGTTGATGAGGCGTTGCGTTAGAGTCTATAAACATCTCCCTCCTACGGAGTGAAACCCCAGGTAATCGACAGCCCATCTTGCGGACGACAAATAACTTCAACCAGTGCGCTGCGATCCAGCTGCTTTTTTCCGAGGCCCCGCTAAAGCAGTAGGAACGAGAAGTTGCTAGCGAGGTCTCTGTTACAGGCCATTAGGGTTGCTAATGTTTCCCATCGCAAAAATCGCGGTTTCAACTGGGCGGGAAATCTGTTCAAGCGCGGTCAAATTTCTGCCACAAACAAATTCAGCATGGTGTTCTGGTAATAGAGCAACGCAGACGGGCCGGGGACGGTAGTAGTAAAAACCTCCAAGGTGACTGTCCCCGGCCTGAAGAATGTTGGAGCCAAAGGGTGAAGGAAATGAATAATTCCAAAGTGGCAGAAAACAGAGCATACAAAGTGACCCTGATACTACTGCTGGGCCTGGCAGCTTTTTCAACAGCTATGAAGGATCTGAATCGCCTCCAGGAACTGGTTAGCAGCGCGCAGGAGTTTACTGACCAATGGCGCGATGCTGACTTGATTGCGGTCAACGATAATGCGATCTCGACGGTCGAAGGTTCGTGCCCGAATGACGCGTCGCAACCGGCCAACTCTTCTGCCGAGTCCGATTCGAGTGACGTGGCGGCAGGCACGGCGATCGAGATTGAGCGAATCGAAGGTGACAGCATTGCTGAAGCTGCAGTTGGTGGAGATGTCGAAGTAGTTGCGCTCAGGAAAGCGAATCGCAGCGGGCCACGTTTAGCACGCCCTAAGCATGGTCAGGCGAAAACTCTCAACGGTGAGACCTCCGCGAAGAGCCGGCATGGCAGCTGGCCTGAGCGCTTCGAGTTTAAGACCGTTGATGGGCATGTGACTCTAGATCTTCCTGTGACGGTTCTCACCTATATCAAAGCAGCCGCATTCGACGCCGAGACATCATCGGATTTTCCACTAAGCCTGCTGAGCAGGACCAGCCGTAAACTGCCATCTGGCAGGACCGGCAATGGCAGGCGCGAGCTGATTCTAAAAAGACTTGAAGGAAGTAGCAGTCTGTGACGCGCCAGTTAATTTGCGCGCTATTTTGATTTGATTGAGTATCGGTACCCGATAATAACCCGGCAACAGAAAGCGACAAGAGAGAAGAGACGATGTTGAAAAAAAGTTTGATTACGGCAATGATTTTGACTGCTGCGTTATGGAGCGCAACTAGTGGAAGCGCGTCGAGGATTCAGTTTGGCGTTTCCCGCAATCTGGAAGTTGAAGTCCCACTACCTAACGAAGAGCCGTCCCAGGAACTGCGCGAGGAGTTTCAGCAAACTTATCCGCTTTCGGCAAATGGTCGGCTGAGCCTCGAGAATCTGAATGGCGGCGTACGCATCGCCGTGTGGGATCGAGATGAAGTTCAAGTGAACGCGGTCAAGCGCGCTTACAGACGTGAGCGATTGAGCGAAGCGAAGATCGAAGTGAATGCGACCGCCGATGCAATCAGGATTAAGACGGTTTATCCGGATTGGAACCAGACTCTTACCGATGAGGTGAAAGGCCGCTACAACAATCCCGCGCTCGTTGACTATTCCCTAACTATTCCCCGCAAAACGCGGCTGGAGTCGATCGATCTTGTTAACGGCTCACTCGATGTAGAAGGTGTTGAGGGCGATGTCAAAGCCTCATCTGTGAACGGCCGGCTAACGGCGCGTGGCCTGGCGGGTGTAGCAAAGCTCTCAACAGTTAATGGGACCCTGGAAGCAACCTTCACGCAGCTTGATGAGGCGAAGCCGATTTCGCTCGGTTCGGTCAATGGAAGCGTGCTGCTAATCATTCCCTCTGATGCGAATGCGATCGTCAGCGCCAGTACAGTTCACGGAGCCATCAGCAATGAGTTTGGTTTGCAGGTGCAACATGGGGATTACGTAGGCCACGAGCTTTACGGGAAATTGGGCAACGGTGGTCCGCGCATCAAGTTGGGTAATGTAAATGGCCGTATCTCGCTCAAGCATGCGCAAGACGGCCGCAAAGTGAGCACTGCCACGGGCCTGTTGACCATAAAGGACAAAGACAAGAACAAGGGATATGGCGCGGGACATGGAGAAGGTAGCGAAGGCGATGAGGAGCGCGACAGGGCCCAACGCCAGATGAGTGCCGAGGATCGCCGGGAGGCTAT
>CAZVHN010000016.1:0-5194 GCA_964626895.1 uncultured Chloracidobacterium sp.
GACCAACGGCGGCGAGATGCGCGACTATTTGGGCTATGGCAAGGCCACCCAACCGCTCCTGCCGATGATTGGCGTTCCCACCACGTCCGGAACCGGAAGCGAATCGCAAAGTTATGCGTTAGTTTCCGATGCTCAAACTCACGTCAAGATGGCTTGTGGTGATCCGAAAGCAGCGTTTCGCATTGCGCTGCTCGACCCGGTACTGACTATCTCCCAGCCACGTAGCATCACGGCGACCTCCGGCTTTGATGCGATCGCCCATGCGGTTGAAACTTACGTTACGACTAAACGCAACGGGCTATCGGAATTCTTCTCTCGCGAAGCATGGCGATTGCTTGAGTCCAACTACGAAATCGTTCTTGAGCAACCGGATAATCTGGAAGCACGCAGCGCGATGCAACTCGGGTCCTATTTCGCGGGTATGGCTATCGAGAACTCCATGCTCGGCGCCACCCACGCCTGTGCCAATCCGCTGACAACTCATTACAGTACGGTGCACGGTGCGGCCCTGGCTATGCTGCTTCCTTCAGTCGTGCGCTGGAATGGCGCGGTCGTTGGTGAACGATATTCCGAGCTGCTTAGGCTAACGACCGCGGATGCGATCTCAAGCATGCAGGATCCGACTGAACGACTAGCCCAAAGATTGGAACAACTCGCGAGTGCCGGCGGACTGCGTCGTAGTCTGAGTACGGCGGGAGTGCCGCAGTCTGATCTCGAAATGCTTGCGGAAGAGGCGGCTACGCAATGGACCGGAAACTTTAACCCGCGTCAATTTGATTTCGCTGGCGCAATGGAAGTTTACGAGCGCGCTTATTAGTCGTGGCGTTGAAGTTCGTCCAAATGAAAAGCGAAACATTTATGATCAGATCAGCACTTTGGAGTGCGGTTGCAAGCGGAGCGCGACACCGCTTTGGATCGTGGATCAAGATCGCATCCACAGCGCCGTCGCCGCTTCGCCCTGCCGGCGCACTCCAAAGATTGAGAAATGATAGATGGCAGATGAAGCGTCTATCGGCTGCCGTCTGCCTTCTGCTTTCAGCCTTCTGTTTCTACGCCAAGGCGCAGGACACGCCGGCGGACAACTGGTCGCAGTTTCGCGGCAATCACCGGCTCACGGGTGTCTCACAATCTGCTGTGCCCGCCACTTTGAAACCTCTGTGGACTTACGAGGCAGGTGAATCGATCGAGTCTTCGGCGGCTATCGTTGGCGGGACGGTTTTCGTGGGTTCGCAGAAAGGCGAACTCATTGCACTCAACCTCGAGAATGGCTCCGTCTACTGGAAGTTTTCGACCGGCTCGCCAATTGGCGAATCGTCACCGGCCTTCAGCGCGGGCGTGGTCTACATCGGTGATCTCGGTGGTTGGATAAACGCTATCAATGCTTCCACTGGGCAGAAACTATGGGCCTATAAGACAGGTGGAGAGATCAAATCGTCACCGGTGGTAGCGGGAGATCGAGTTCTAATTGGTTCTTACGATCAGAACCTTCACTGTCTCTCGACGCGAAGCGGATCAGTTTTGTGGAAAGTGAAAACGAACGGCCCGGTCCATGCAACTCCCAGCATCTCAGGCGGACTGGCATACATTGCCGGCTGTGATGAATTTTTTCGCGCAATTCGCATTTCTGATGGCCGGGAAGTATTCACAGTCTCTTCCGGCGCCTACACCGGAGCTTCGCCCGCGCTGAGAGACGACGAGGCTTACTACGGAACATTCGACAATGAAGTGTTAATGGTCAACCTCAAGGACCGCAACATCGGTTGGCGCTACCAGCATCCCCAACGCAAGTTTCCTTTTTACTCATCCGCCGCAGTGTTCCAGGATCGAATCGTCGTAGGAGGACGCGACAAAATGGTCCACGGGTTAGATGCCACCGGAAAAGGAGTCTGGACATTCACAACTCAAGCGCGCGTTGAATCTTCTCCAGCCATCGCCGGCGGGCGCGTGTTCGTTGGTTCGAATGATGGACGTTTCTACGTTCTGAATCTCGCCACGGGGGCCAAGCTCTGGGAGTTTATTGCCGGCGCTCCGCTTTCCGCTTCACCTGCAATCGCCGGCGGCCGCATTGTAATCGGCGCGCAGGATGGCCGGCTCTATTGCTTCGGCTAAGCACACTTTAGAGCGCGGGCATCTTGCCCGTATAGCGTGCGTCAACAACTCAGGTTTCGCAAACACTCAACGTTGAGTCAATCACATCTTGATTTTCGCGCTTCGCGCTCATTGCGGGCAAGATGCCCGCGCTCCCAGTGCGCTCTGCGAGCCACATTTGACTTGCCGGTAGGTTTCAGCATAGAAACATCCTGTTCAAAATCTATCAAAATGAGGCAAGTCAAATTATGAAGAAACGCGTTCTGTCTTCCGGTCTGCTCGCCGCCTGGCTGATGTTGGCAATTGCGTGCATGCAAACTCCAACCACTAATCAAACTACGAACACAAACACGCCTGCGACCAGTACCGGGGTTTCCGCTGAACTCAAGCCCGCGCTCGATTCGATCGGCGCGAACGACATCTTGCAACACACGAGGGTGCTTTCGTCCGATGAGTATGAAGGACGTGGGCCGGGAACGAAAGGTGAAGAGCTCTCAGTTAAATATCTGACCGAACAATTTCAGAAGCTCGGCCTCAAACCCGGCAATCCCGATGGCACATATGCACAAAAGGTTCCCCTCGCCGGTTTCACCGCGCAGCCCACTGCTTCCTTTACGGCCGGCGCCAAAAAGATCGATCTGAAGTTTCCTCTTGACTATGTTGCTGTCTCGCGTCGATTTGTGTTCGAGTCGAAGGTTGAGAATTCCGACATCGTCTTTGTCGGCTATGGCGTTGTCGCTCCGGAATACGGTTGGGACGACTATAAGGGTGTGGATGTGCGCGGCAAGACAATTGTCATGTTGATCAACGATCCGGCCGTGCCTGATGCGGAAGATCCCTCCAAGCTTGATGAGAAGATGTTCAAAGGGAAGGCGATGACTTACTACGGTCGCTGGACCTACAAATATGAGATCGCTTCCGAGAAGGGGGCTGCCGCCGCCATTATCATTCACGAAACGGGGCCGGCGGGCTATCCCTATGAAGTGGTTTCGGGAAGCTGGTCGCGCGAGAATTTCGACATTCAGAAGCCGGACAAGAACATGAATCGCGTCGCCGTGGAATCATGGATTACCACCGACCGGGCCAAAGAACTCTTCACCGCCGGTGGGCAGGATTTCGATGCGCTCAAGAAGGCCGCGGTCACCAAAGACTTTAAACCCGTTACACTCAACGCCAAGGCGGACTTCGATATCAAAAACACGCTGCGCGAGATCAACTCCGCCAACGTAGTCGCCAAAATCGAAGGCTCTGATCCGCTGCTCAAGAACGAGTACGTTATCTACTCAGCACACTGGGATCATCTGGGCCGTGATCCGAAGCTCCAGGGCGATCAGATCTTCAACGGGGCGCTCGACAACGCTTCCGGCTGCGCAAATCTCCTGGAAATCGCCGAAGCCTTCACAAAACTACCAACGCCGCCCAAACGATCGATTCTCTTTCTCGCCGTAACCGCGGAAGAGAAAGGCCTGCTGGGCGCGAAGTACTATGCGCAAACCCCACTGTATCCGCTAAACAAGACACTCGCTAACATCAACATGGATGGCGTCAATCAATGGGGACGGACCAAAGACATCACCATGGTTGGCGACGACAACTCAACACTCATCGACTTGCTGCGTGAGACGGCATCTGCCCAGGGCCGCAAAGTTAATCCCGACTCGGAACCAGAGAAAGGTTTCTACTACCGTTCCGATCACTTTGAGTTTGCCAAAGTAGGCGTGCCCGCGCTTTACACCGATTCGGGCATCGACTACATCGGCAAAGATGCAAACTACAGCAAGCAGAAGCGCGACGAGTACACGGAGAAGGACTACCACAAGGTATCTGATGAGATAAAACCTGACTGGGACCTGGCGGGCGCGGTTGACGATGCGCAACTGCTTACAATCATCGGTTACCGTGTGGCTCAGGGCGAGAAAGCTCCCGAATGGAAACCCGGTTCGGAGTTTAAGGCGAAACGTGACGAGACGATGCGAAGCACGACTCCGTAGAGCCCAGTCGTCGTGACGTAGGATGAATGCCTAGCTTCAGCTGGTGTGAGGCTAGGCATTTTTCATTGTCATTGCTTCAACTGAAGTCACTGGCTCAACACACAGAACCATTTGCGGTAGCCAATGGATCCAAGATTCGACTAGGCCATCACCACTCAAATACAGCTCCGCAGCCAATGGATCAGCATTAGCAAGGATTGCTCAACACACAGAACCATTTGCGGTAGCCAATGGATCCAAGATTCGACCAGGCCATCACCACTCAACTACAGCTGCGGTAGCCAATGGATCAGCTCTCAGTACGGCCGGATCCTTGAACAACAATGGAGTTGTCCGGCTTCTGCCGGCGTTGAGTGCGGGGATCCATTGGCTACCGCAAATGGTTCTGTATGTTGAGCGACTCCTGTTCGTGTCGGGTGGTGCTGGGATCCATTGCCTACCGCAATGGTTCTGTCCGGTGTCGACTACTTCTTGACGAGCGCGACGGCCTCGATCTCGATTCGCGCATTACGCGGCAGGCGTGCCACCTGGACGGTCGACCTCGCCGGAGGATCCTCTTTGAAGTGTCGGCGATAGATCTCGTTCATCTTGTTGAAATCGTCCATGTCTGCGAGGAAGACAGTCGTCTTTAGAACGTTCGACATGTCGCTTCCGGCAGCTTCGAGTACGGCAGCGAGATTGCGCAAGACTTGCTCGGCTTGCTCCTCGAACCCGCCCTCAACCATCTGGCTCGTCTTAGGATCGATTCCGATCTGTCCCGATGTGAAAACGAAATCACCAGCAACGATAGCCTGCGAGTAAACGCCGATGCCTTGTGGCGCTTTGTCGGTCTTGACGGTGCGGCGCACGGTCGTCGTGCTTTTCTGGCTCTTGGCGCCCCCTTTTCGGGAAGGCGTTTGACCGCTAGCAGAAAACGAGAAACAAGCAAACACAACGAGAGTTGAAACGAGTTTCTTCATCGAGATGGAATTAGAAAGGTAGTAAAGACGATCCACTAAATCACCCGAAATGACACTAACTTCGTGTTGGTTCGTGTCGTTTCGTGGATCGGTTCTTTCGGTCGAAACAGCTTTCAAAATTAGGTCACTTCAAGCTAAAAATATCGGGCCAGCGTC
>CAZVHN010000017.1:0-3319 GCA_964626895.1 uncultured Chloracidobacterium sp.
AAAGCGAGGTCGAACCCGAACTCGTCGCCACCAAGTAAACTCAAGCCCCGCCAACTTGCAGGTTAGGAAGGAGCAGAACGCAGCGTGCCCCGCTCAAGTTGGAAAGCTACTGGCAGCAAATCAACCTCTCAAACTTAGTCACCTCTCAGGTCAGGAAGGCGGACCCTGTCCCCGCTCTTACGATGAAAACCAGAATCGTTTAGACTAACGACTCAATTCATTCTCACACTCAAAAGGAGCTTCCTCACATGGCTCGCAAATGGTCGAATCTCAATCTCCCAGGCGCACTTCACTATATTACAGGCAACTTGCTTGACCGCACCCTTGTCTTCACTGACCCGGAATGCTGCAAGGTTTTCCTTGATGAACTTCAGAAACTAAATCGCAATTGGCCCTGCAAGCTGATCACTTATGTGCTCATGCCGGATCACTTCCATCTCATAGCCAATCCCCGAGATGGTCGCATCAAGGAATACACCGGCCAGTTGAAAGCCGTTTCCGCGAAAGCAATCCTCCGGGTAAACAGCCGCTTTGTTTTTCCTGAGGTGGATAAAGGGCATCAGGTCTGGCAAGAGAGCTTCAAGGATATGGCGTTGTGGAGTGGGTGGATGATTTGGCAGAAGATTAACTACATCCATGCCAATCCGGTGAAGGCTGGCTTAGTAAAATCTGCCAAAGATTACTACTGGTCGGGCTTTCGATCGTTTCACTCACAGGGTGATGAGCCTTTGGCAGTGGATCATGATTGGTGGTGGCCAGAAGATTCCGAGAAGCTGTCAAAGGCGATGAAAAAGATGGGGTGGTACAGCTTTCAAAAGAGGAGATGAGGTTATGGAGTTCGCTGAGTGGCAATCAAGCTTGAGGCGGGGACATAGTCCGCCTTCCTGACTGTGAGATGACTAGATTTGAGAGGTGAACTTGTCCGGTGAGAAGCTTTCAAGCTCGTAGCCGAGTACAAAGGTCCACTTCCTGACCGTATGCCCTTTTGGCTTTTCACTCAGTCGCTACCGCTCACGGTGGTCACGATTCGGCCATGGAAAGAAACAGAGCGTCGGTAGCGGGTTTGCGGTTTACGTTTACGACGAGCTGTTCGCGGAGCTCCTCAATTCGTGAGATCCATGACGTGGCGCTGCGGCTGTCAATCCGCTCACTTATCTTTTGTAGCTGGGGAAGTAGATCTTCGTTGATTACCTGTCCGGAGCTGACTCCGAACGAGACCATCAGGGCATCGCGAATCAAGGTTTCCAACAACTCCAACCCAAACTCATATTCGTCCTTGTGTTTAGCCTCGTTCATCTCTTCAGCCAGGCGCAAGAGACGAGAATGATCCCCGGTGATGGCCAGCGCCGTGAGCACCTGCAGCATCGCGTCTCGTCGCTCTTTAAAGCTTTCCAGATCGCCCGCGAGGGCACGTCCGATGCTGCCGTTGCCGGCTCGCGCCCTTAGCCCGGCCTCTGCCGGAGTCGCAAGTTTGTTCTTCAACAAGTGTTGTTGGATCTCCGCTGTAGTCAGCGGTGAAAATCTAATTGCCTGGCAGCGCGACCGAATTGTTGGCAACAGCATAGCGGGCCGCGAGGTGATGAGAATGATGTGGGAAGTAGGTGGCGGTTCTTCCAGGGTCTTCAACAGTGCGTTTGCCGATGCGTCATTAAGCTTGTCAGCGTCGTCCACGATGAATACCCGCGCCTTGCCTTCGAAAGGTCGAAAGTTGGCCTCACCTTCGATATGCCGCATCTGATCTACCAGCAACACCCGCTTGGGCGCCACCACCATGCCCACATCGCCATGATCGGTCCAAATGATTCTCTTCCAGTCATCCGAGTCTTCGGATTGGGGAAAATTGAAGCGAGACATGCGTACGCACATCGGGCATTTGCCGCATGCTTCAACGCCTTGCGAAGCACGACAATTGAGCGCCTTGGCTATCTCCAGGGCAAAGAGCTTTTTCCCAACGCCCTCTTCCCCTGTAAACAACAGCGCACCGGGAACTCGCCCGGATCCGAGCATTCGTCTGAGTAGCTGTTTTACACGTTCGTTGCCGGTGAGTTGATCAAACATTTCTATAATGGCTCTTCCACCCCAGCGGGGCTGCCCCGCTGGGGACCCCGGTGTGTCTGGCGAGATTCTGCTGCCGCCGGCTCTCTCGAGACTATCTGGCCGCGAGCCTCAAGAAAAGGAACGACTATTTCTTTCACGCGTTCATGAGTTTCTTCAACCGGCCCTGTCGTCGTGACCAAGCGGAAGCGCTCCGGTTCCTTCTCCGCCAGACCCAAATAGGCCTCGCGAACCCGGGTATGAAATTCCGCGTCCTCCGAGTCGAGGCGATCTCCTTTTTGCTTGCCCTCTGACCTGCGCCGGGTTCGCGCAGAGGATTCGGTGACTGACAGGTCAAACAGCAGCGTCAGATCCGGTATGAGGCCTTCAGTAGCGAGTTGGATAATCTCGGAAATTAGCTCTGCAGAAAAACCTCGACCGGCACCCTGGTAGGCTTTGGTGGCGTCGGCGTAGCGGTCCGAGAGCACGATCTGTCCGGCTTCCAGCGCCGGTCGCAGGACGCGTCGCACATGCTGCGCGCGGTCTGCTGCAAAGACCAGCAATTCCGTAAGCGGGTCAACTTGTTCCTGAGCGTCGAGCAAGGCGGCCCGCAGGCGCAGACCGACAGGTGTTCCTCCCGGCTCGCGAGTGACGAGAACCTCGCCGCCGTGCGAGCGCAGAAAGTTAGCCAACAATCTCAATTGCGTCGATTTACCGCTGCCGTCTATGCCCTCGAAGGTGATGAAGGTTCCTGCCACAAGTCCTCTAGTGATGCGAAATTCTTCGGGCGAGAGTTTAGACGAATCTCACGATTGGCGCGAGTCGGCGGTTTCCCGGACAGATTGGTGAGCATCAACCGCACCGCGAACTTCCCTCGCGTGCGAGATGGTAGAGATGGCATGCTTGAAGATCAATTGCTCCTGTGAACCCGACTCGAATAGAACCGAGAATTTATCGAAGCTTTTGATCTTTCCCATCAACTTCGCGCCATTCAAAAGATAGATTGTCACTGTCGTTTTCTCGCGCCGGAGCGTGTTCAGGAATGCATCCTGAATGTTTTGTAAAACTGGTTTCCCGTCTGACATGGATCCCACCTTGAGACCGTTGCAATTTTAAGGGGGCGGTGGATTTAGATTACAACAACGACGACGGCGTAACAAGAAAGACCAGGCAAAGTGGCGGGTCAGTTTGAGGAACAATAGCTGCGCCAGGCCAATTAAAGAACTGAGGAGCGGTAGAGACTCTTATGAAAATAGAAGTTTAATCGAATCAGACTGACGGCTCT
>CAZVHN010000018.1:0-10357 GCA_964626895.1 uncultured Chloracidobacterium sp.
AAGGAAAGCGCCCTGCGGCAACAGGGCGCGGATAAGACAGAACACTACGCCGAGAAGTCTACCGCACGGCGCACCTTCAAGCAAAGCGCCAAGCGGCTGATTGTGTCCTCTGCTGTATGGGGCTTTATCCCGCCTGCACTCGCACCCTGGCTGCTGTCGCGGCTCGGCTTAGTCGCGGAATAGGGGGCAATCATGGCAAACGGATTGCACCTCTACCAGCGGCTTTTCGGGCGCGATCAGGGCGGGCGCACGCTCGACCGAGGATCGTTGCCGACCCCACTTCAATACGGGAATGATGCGCTACACGAACGTATTGCTGCGCTTGAGGCCCGCGATGAATAATCACCCGCCGCCGACGCCCGACAAGGACGCCATGCGCGCAGCCTTGTCGGGCATGTTCGAGCCCAAGGACGTGATCGAGCTTCGGGCTTTTCACAAGGGCAAAAAGCGCACCGACGCCGGCTACTTTGACAGCGATCACCGAGACAAATTGATCGAGGAAGCGGCGCGATTGAACGCGACCGGCGCGGCGGTGTATGTGACCTTGAACCGAATAGACCCGCAACTGCTTGGGCGTTATTGCAATCGCGTCGAGCAATTTGCGACGGCGACCGCGACCGATGCGAACGTGACACGGCGGCTGTGGCTGTTGCTCGACTTCGATCCTGTACGCCCCAAAGACACCAGCGCGACCGCAGAGCAACTAGAAGCGGCGCATCAACGCGCAAGAGACTGCGCCAAATTCTTGAAGTCAGAGGGATGGCCGGACCCGCTTGCCGGCGAATCCGGTAACGGCTGGCACCTGCTCTATGCACTCGATCTGCCCAACGATGACGAAAGCCGCAATCTGGTGAAAGGCGCACTGGCCGGACTTGCGGGTAGGTTCGATGATGCCGTGGTGAAGCTGGACCAGGCCGTATTCAACGCAGGCCGCATTACCAAGCTCTACGGCACCGCGGCCACCAAGGGCGACCATACGCAGGCGACACCGTGGCGACGATCGCGGCTGGTGTCGACACCGGAGCGCGGCGCGGTAGTGACGCCGGCGCAATTGAAAGCGTTGCATCCGCAAAAGAGTGAGCCCGGTTTCACAGGCAGTCGCGCGCCTCGCGGCGACTTCGACCTCGCGGATTTTCTTTCACGGCTGCGCATACCGTTCGAGCAAGACATGCACGAAGGCCGCGAGCGCTACAAGTTGGAGTATTGCCCGTTCAATCCGGAACACGGCAAGGGCGAGGCAGCGATATTTCGGCAATCGACTGGTCTGCTTGGTTTCAAGTGTCAGCACGCAAGTTGTGGTGACAAACACTGGCAAGACGTGCGTGTACTAATTGATGGTTCTAGAAATACCCGAGAAACAGGCGGGACAGACTCAAGCGACTGGACAGGGCCCCGCGCAAGCGAAGCACCAAGGTTTGTCGATACCGTTGAGTTGATCGACGGCGCGAGCATCAAGCCGGAAGCGGTGAACTGGCTGTGGAATGGGTACCTGGCAAGCGGCAAGTTGCATGTGCTGGCAGGCGCACCCGGCACCGGCAAGACCATGATCGCGCTCGCGCTGGCGGCGACGGTATCGACCGGTGGGCGCTGGCCGGATGGCACGCGCTGCGAATCTGGCAACGTGTTGATCTGGTCGGCTGAGGATGACATTAGCGACACGCTGGCACCGCGCCTTATCGCAATGGGTGCGTCCATGGACAAGATTCGATTCGTCGGCGACAAGGCAACCATGACGGGCCGCGAACCCTTCGACCCGGCGCGGGACATGCCGATGTTGTTGCACGCGGTAGCCGACGCAGGCGAATTCAGGTTGCTGATCGTTGACCCGATTGTGTCCGCCGTCGCGGGTGACTCGCACAAGAACGCCGAAGTGCGGCGCGGCCTGCAACCGCTGGTAGATGTTGGGCACAAGCTCGGCGCGGCGGTCTTGGGTATCTCGCATTTCAGCAAGGGCACGGCGGGCCGTGAAGTCACCGAACGGGTTACCGGCAGTCTTGCCTTTGGCGCACTGGCGCGCGTGGTACTGGCGGCGGCAAAGCGCTCAGACGATGACGGCGGCGGGCGCATTCTCGCTCGCGCGAAATCGAACATCGGGCCGGACGGCGGCGGATTTGCCTATGACCTAGCGCCGGGAACGGTGCCGAATCACCCCGGCATTGAGGTGCATGTGCTGAAATGGGGCAGCGCAATCAAGGGCAGCGCGCGGGAACTGCTGGCCAGCGCGGAGGATGTGGGCGACTTCGAAGGACGTAGTGCAACCGATGAAGCGCAAGCATGGTTGACCGAGCTATTGTTCGACGGCCCCATGAGAGCATCGGACGCACAGAAAGAAGCGCGCCAAGCCGGGATTGCCGACAAGCCGTTACGCACAGCACGCGAGCGGCTTCGCATCAAACCATATCGACGGGAATTTTCAGGGGGCTGGTGGTGGAGTCTGCCAGTCTCCCAAGATGCCCAAATTCCCCAAGATGCCCATGTTGCCCGCACAGAAAAACAGGGCATCTTGGACGGACAAGGGCATCTTGGGCGGGTTTCGGCCGAAGCGCCGCCCGTGGTAGAGGTTGAAATATGACCCCAGCGACGATCATTAGGCAAGCCCAAGCGGACGGCGTGAAGCTGGCGCTGTCGCCTTCCGGCAGCATCAAAGCGGTGGGCAACGGTGAGGCGGTCAACCGCTGGTTGCCAGTAATTCGCGAGCACAAGGCCGAATTGATGGCAGTGCTGCGTGCGGGAAACGATGGCGAAGCCGAATTGCACCATCTTGTCCGAGCGGTGGGAACGCACTACGGCTTCAGTGCCACCGAGCATGTGTTGGCGCTGGAAATTGCGCTATCCGATCCCGTGCAGGCGCGCACCTGCTTTCGCAGCATCAACGAGCAATTGAAAGGGAAGAATTGACGAACCGACTGGATCAGCGAATAGCCTCACTTGAGCGGAACGCAACGCACATGGACGATACGTACCTGCTGGAATGGGGGCGGGCGGTGACGGATGCCGAACTGCGCGCGGTCGCTGCCATGCCGGTGAATCTGGACACCCATTGTGGAAATCGAGGCCGGACGCAACCGGTGAGCACAATGACCGACGCCCGGCTATACCGAATAATCAAGCCAGCGGTTGACGCCATGCGGGAATCTGCACATGAGCAAAGCTAACGGTTCCGACAAAAAGGGGCCGGAAACTATTGACAACGAAACAGGAATGCCCGCCCCTACCCCCCGGCGCATTGACCTGTCCACGCTCAAGGACGTGCGCCTCGAACTCGCGGCGGTGTACCGGAAAATGGACGCAGGCGAAATCGAAAGTCAGGAAGGTACGCGGCGGGCGTATGTGCTGAAAACCATCCATGACGTGATCGTGTCGGCGGAGCTTGAGCGTCGCATTCAGGAGTTGGAAGACCAGCAAGCGGCACCGGCCCGGCCGGCGCTTTCGCATCATCGAAGTATCAACTGAGGAAGACCGACATGGACTCAAACATTATTTCGCAGTTGCAGGGAATCAAGATTCCAGACCCGGTTGAGGGTCTGAAAAAGACGCTGATCCTTCAACATTTGATGGGAAAAAACCGGCTTCAAGAGGCGAAGATCGCGCAAGTCGGCAGGCCGAAGCCGAGAGACCCGAAGGCCGACCGGGAAGCGATGTCGCAGCTCGCGATAGGCATGCTGTCGGTGGCCCAGCAAGATCGAGCTGCGGTTTACCCGGAAATGGTCGCCCAATGGCGCAAAGTGGGGTTGCCCGAGCTCAGGCCGCTCCCGGGGCAGTGGGACGATTCGTTTTTGCCGGGCTTGCAGCAGCTTGCCGGGTTGTCTTCGCAGCAAGCGATGAAGAGGCAGGACTACCGGGATGCCGGGCCGCCGGAAGTCCCGGGATCACAAAGCCCCGCACTGAGCGCCCTGCAAGCCACGAGCGGCCGGCCAGGACGCCGGCACATATGAAGAGTTCACTGGCATCGAGAGTCGAACGCCTTGAGCAGCAGATCGATCCGAAGCCCGAGGTCATCATTGTCTGCGCGCGCGGCGGCGAAAGCGAAGCAGCGGCAACGGAACGCGCTGCCGTCGAGCATAAGGTGAGGCACAACTACCCGGTGCTCATTTTTTGCGATGAGGTCGATGCCGCGCTGTAGGCGAGCGGAAAATTAAGCACTGCGCAATGACGAATCCTTTTAGAGGGCGGCGGTGCGGGTCATTTCGACGCTACCTTGTACCAGCCTTTCCCGCGCATACAGCCATCGTAAACAAGGGCGATCTGGAGCAGGTTACCACCGGCCACGCCGAACGCTTGGGCGTCACATTGGCCGGCGTCCTGGTTAAAGCCCTGTTGAGTGCCGCCCTGCTTTTCCCAGTGCCAGTCCGGTGCCTTCTCTTGATGGACGCAACCAGCCAGCGCCAATATGGCCGCAATCGCTATTAGCTTCATTGTTTTTCTCCCTTTAAAAACCGGCGCGGCACCTGACCCTTAAGGCTGCGCTCACTCAATCTTATAGGCTAACGCGGCGAAACGGGCAAACTAGTACTTAAACACGTTAATTACGAAACATAATGTTTATGCAGTTTCCGGTCGGCGTCCTGACGACTGAACGTCCACTCGATGCCACGGCGCTCTGCATTGCGGTTGCGTTGCCATGCGTCAACCTCGGTAACGATGGCATCACGGCTTGGCAAGCGCCGGTCAAGGCACTGGCGATCCAGGATGCCGATTTCGATTTCTGCCACGTTCAGCCAACTGGCGTGCTTCGGAGTGTAGTGAAAGACCACGCGACGCAGCAGTGCCGTTGCCTGCTTGACGCCAAGCACCTCCTCGAAGCACCTGCGCAAGTGAGTGTTAAGGTTGTCCAAGACCAGATGGACGCGGCGCGCTGTGGCATAGACCTCTTCGAGCAGATATTGGACGAACGCCACGAAGTCGATCTTGGCGCGCCGGTCAGTGACCAACACTATGCGCCGCCCGCCTTTGGGTTCTACCGCCACGAACAGATTGCAGGTGCCGGCGCGCACGTATTCGTAATCCCGCCGCGTCGGCATTCCCGCACGCATGGGCAGCGGCGCGCGGGATTCCTCGATCAGTTGCTTGCTTTTCTCGTCCAGGCAAACGACGGGTTCCTGCGCGCGGAACGGGCGGGCGTAGAGATCGAGCAAGTCATACATCCGTTGCCGATACTCCGCCGTCAGTTTGCCGATGCACCACATCAGCCTGCGCCACGGTTGGAGGCAGTTTTTTTTAGCAGCCGGCGGATACTCTCGCGGCTGATCTTGCGCATATTGGGGTGGCGGCGTGCGCTCTGCGTGAGCAATGCCACCGTCCAGCGTTTAGCCCCCTCTGGAGGGGAGGAGCATGCCAGCGCGCTCACCTCGGCCTCCTCCGGTGCGCGATATCGCTTGGGTTGGCCAGGGCGCTGCACGTCGCGTAGCGCGTATTCAAGCCCGCGTTCCAGATACGCAGAGCGGGTTCGCCAAATCGCAGTGCGCCCAACCCCAAGCACCTCCATGATCTGGCGCTCTGGAATCTTGCGATCCAAAGCCCAAAGGATATGTGCGCGGTTCAATTCGCGTGCCATATGTTCACCCTTGGATCGAAATTCCCGCACCGCTTCGCGTTCCTGTTTCTTCAATCGAACTTCGGTTTGGCGCATCGCTTAGACTCCTTTGGGGATAAAGATGCGCTATTATAATGTTTCGTAATTAATGAGTCACTGTACTAGTGTAGCGATCCGCAACGTGTGCCGCCCTGTGATTGGCGGCGCATGTGAGCGGTGCAATAATGCTGGCGTGATTTCTTTATCCTGTGTGTTCCCCTACTGGCGCTGGCGCAGTCCTGCCGCCTGATCTTTCTTATCGCTGCGCCGAACGCATCGGCGACCAAGGCTCGGAATAGTGAAGCATCATGCGGCGCGAAAGCATTTCCCATATAGACAGACCCTCTCTCGTGTTCCGGGCCTCTTGAACAGCGAATTGAAACGACCCGGCGGGTCGTCTCAATCCTTATGGGTTGGGCCCGTATGCTGCGCCTATCGTACTTTGATGGGCCTGTAAGGTCACAAATAAGTACCAAGCGAACAGCAGTTGGCGTGGCTACTGTTCCAGGGAGATGCCCAGATCTTTTACGAGCGCACCATTAATCTCAGCCTCCCGCTTGATCAGTGCGGCCGCTTCTTCTGGGGAACCGTACACTGGTTCAGCACCTGACGATTCGTACGAGGCGCGCACAGCCGGTTCGCGGAGAATTGCCGCCACCTCTCGGTTCAGCAGCGAGACGATGTCCTTCGAAAGTCCAGCCGGCCCGATCAACAGCATTGAGGCCGAAAACTGAAAACCAGGGTACCCAGACTCTGCGACGGTAGGCACCTCCGGGAGCGCGGCGTTTCGCTGTAATCCGGCCACAGCCAGAGCGCGAACTTTTCCTGCCTTGATCTGAGGGACTGCCATAGCGGTGTAAGCAAACATGGCTGAAACCTGTCCCCCGAGCAGGTCCGGAAGCACGAGCGATTCGCTCTTGTAGGGCACTTGCAACACCTGGATGCCCGTAGCGCGGACAAACAATTCAGTTGGAAGATGACCCGCGCCCCCTACGCCACCATTCGCAATGCTTAGGGCGCCTGGCCTGGTCTTCGCCAGTGCTACGAACTCCTGGAGAGTTTTCGCTGGCACCGATGGATGAACGATCAGAAGTGGAGAGCCCCGGCTGAACATGGCAATGGGTGTGAAGGACGTAACCGGGTCGTAGTGAATCGACTTGTACAGCACCGGGCCCACAGGAAAACTGGGCGTGAACGTCGCGAGAAGCGTGTAGCCATCAGGTTTTGCTTTCAGCACGACCAGGGAGGCCAGGGTCGATCCTGCCCCGGGCTTGTTTTCCACTACGAAGCGCTGTCCCAGTCGTGCTGATAATCTGTCTGCGAGAACGCGGGTCCTTACATCCGACGTGCTTCCGGCCGCTCCAGCACAAATGATCCGGACGGGCATTGACGGGTAACTTGGGTCTGCCGGAAGCGCAACGGGAGCAGCCATCAGCACGACGGCGGCCGCGGAACTCAGGAGCACACAGACAAGACGTCTGCGCTTCATGTGGAGATGTGATCTCATTTACGTCTCCTCATACAATCAAGGGCCCAACGTTGGAGTTCAGTGGCCGCCGAAGGCGGTCCGCTGGAACGACTGGCAATCATCTGGCTTCTGAGTACAGGCTGTCGGAAACAATTTTTCGCATCTTGTCGAGACTTCTAATCCATGCCATCAACGCGGGATCGGCAGCCGTCCTTTTCTCGTCCGCGGCCAGTGCGGCCAAGCTTGAGAACTCGATAGCGATAACGATACTCCCAGCATTGCTTCCAGCGTACTTAGCCGTCCAGACGCGAAGGTTGCCCGCACTGCCGACGCGCTTCAGGTGTGCCTGGCCGGTCTCCAGCACTTCCTTTATGTAGGCGCTTGGGTTATCAGACTGGACCACGATGACCCGCAATACGGGAGCATCTTGCGCCAGCAGCGGACCAGTCATAGACAGAAGGATGGTTAATGCGATAAACATGAGTTTCGATTTCATACTGTTTCTCCTCTTTGAGCGTTCGTGTTCTTCATGTCAACGTTTCCGATCAGTAACTCTCGAATTCGCGACGGGACCGGAACCCGCCGCGCTCGCACCACGGAACCACTCCGGGGAGTCTGCGCCCTTACGGTGAGAATTGGAAACCGGCGTGCGGTGTATCGTTAAAGTAACTGTTCCCCCGCCCTGCCGTTTGGTACAGCGGGGCGCAAACGACGTGCCTGCATCATTTCACCGCTCGCCTTCGAGCGATGTAGGCATCACTTTCTCTCATTGCAGCCCGATGCGGAGCACTGCTGGTGGCACGCTCGGTGGAGATGGCCAGCCTGATGGTGGGCGGGCAGCTCAAGAGTCCCACGATGGCCCGCGGCGGGCGCAAGGCCCATCAACTGGATGTGAAAGCGCAGACATAGGCAGGTGTTTTTATTGCGAAGCTGATTTCGATCGCTCCGCTAGCGCATGGCAAAGGCAGAACTTGTGGCTTGCCCTCTCCATCCCCGGAACGGGGATCCATCCGTTCTTGACAGGCCTCTGATTCAGTAGCAGCCTCTAAGTTCGAAGGGAGGGTTTCCGCAGTGCGGCACGATTTGGAATTCCGCGTGATAGGCGGAACATCGCCGTGTTGAAACACGGACAAATTCCTTTGATTACATGTTCGGCATAAACGTAATGAGTAACGGTAAGGGAGCTAGAAGGATGAAAAGAGCACATCATCAGTTGCTGCGCCTGCTTCTCATCATCGCAGCCGGACTCACCGCTCACGCCGTAGCTTCGGAGTCAATCGAGTACCTCAATTCTGGGAAGGTTCTGCCAAAGACTCTGCCATTCTCCGAGGCCGTGCGCGTGGGAAATACGTTGTACCTGTCGGGCCAAATCGGCATCTTGCCCGGCACGATGAAGCTGGTGCCGGGCGGTATGGTGGAAGAGGCCAAGCAAACAATGGAGAACATCAAGGTGTCTCTGGAGGCAAATGGGTACTCCATGAGTGACTTGGTGAAGTGCACGGTCATGCTGGCAGACATCACCGAATGGGCAGCCTTCAATCAGGTGTACAAATCGTACTTCACGGGCCACTATCCAGCCCGCAGTGCCCTTGGGGCAAATGAGCTGGCGTTGGGCGCGCGCGTGGAGGTTGAGTGCATCGGCGCGGTCGACAGGTGAGTGAGTGTTAGGGATCTTGGACACGCTGGCACCCGTCCCTACGTGTAGTAGGCACATTTCAGGGGTGCGAGATGCGAGAAGCGGGAATGCTGCTTTGCGATCGCCTTGGGTCAAGTGCAAAGAAACCCGGAGAGAGTGTCGCAAATGCAAAGGCCTCAGCAACATGAATCAGCCGAACAGTCGCATCGAGGGGACGCCTTACGGCGGGCTGCGCCCACCTCCAGGCGCCCCTCATGCTCGGCGTTGGGCCGCACAAGGCAAACTTCCGCGAACCCCCACAAATTCCTTTGATTACATGTTGGGCTTTACAAGCAATGCTTCAATCTACTTTCGAAAGGACGATCATCATGCGTAGCGCATTACAGCATTCGTTGTTGAGTACCTTATCGAGTCTTTTGCTTCTTGGTTCTCTAAGCATTGTCTATCTGCCCATTGCGCACTCTCATGACCCATTGCCGCGGTGGAAAGGTGAGCTGCCTAGCGCGGATTTTGATAATCCGCCAGAGAAATCGTTTAACGCGAGTGATTACGTATTCAAGTTCGATCAACTAAAACGCGCCTACCGAACCCCGGGAGAGTTCCTCTACCGCATGTTCGGAGAGGAGTATGGATTCGAAGCGCTATCCATCTTCATCACAGAAACCCATCCCAATGGGGGGCCTCGCCTTCACACGCACGACGTAGAAGAAGCACACGTGCTGCTTGAGGGCTCCGTTCAGTACGTCATCGGTGATCAAACATTTGCTGTCCAAGCACCCTACATTGCGAGGGTGCCCGCCAATATGCCGCATACCTTCATGAATTCTGGAAATGAGCCTATGCACATCATTGCGGCATTTCCTTCCAAGAAGCCGAGCATCAAAATAGTGGGACCGAATCCATTACTTCCTTCGCAGAGGTCAAAGTAATTTCCTTACGCACCGGTGGCAAGTGGGAAACGGCGTGCAAAGCTATCAGCCCAACTGGTACATGCACCTGACCGTCAACGGTGGGCTTCGCCCGCCGCTGCCGTCAGGTGATGTTAGGCGTTGGGCGCGCACGTAAAGGAGGCAACGATGAGAGCAATTCGAAACGGGGTCGTGGTCGTGATGATGCTGGCTTTCATTTCTTTCGCGGAAGCGCAGCAACCCGCGGAGGCTGAGTCTCCCGAAGCCCACGAAGTCGCTGGCAAGTTGACAGGTACTTGGCGCTTGCTCTCAGTTGAGACAATACGTCCAAATGGGGAAATCCTCACTGAGTGGATGGGAAAGGAACCCACTGGCCTCATCATCTATCACCCGAATGGGTTGATGGCGGTTCAGATAATGCGCGATCCCAGACCAAAGTTTCAGAGTGGCTCCCGACTGGAAGCAAGCACTGAAGAACTGAAGGCTGCGTACTTGGGCTACTACGCCTACTGGGGCAAGTACACGATCAGCGTCCCGGATAACATGATTATTCATAACGTGGAAGCAAGCTTGTGGCCTGAGGAAGTCGGGACAAAATACAAGAGATTCTTTGCGTTCGATGGATCTAGGCTAGTCCTGACTACCGCGCCTTACAAGCGTGCCGGTGAGGAGCGGAGAAACAGATTGATCTGGGAGCGAATGCAATGAAAGGGAGTCGCACGCCCAACGAATAAGGTTAGATCGTGCGAAGCCACGATCTGAACCGTTTGTTG
>CAZVHN010000019.1:0-5286 GCA_964626895.1 uncultured Chloracidobacterium sp.
GAGAGTGCGGAGGTGGTCCGGACACTTTTCTCGTCTATGGCCACTACGACGTTCAGCCCGTCGGCCATTTGACTGATTGGTCGGTCGGTCCCTTTGCCGCAACCATCGTAGATGGAAAACTCTTCGCGCGAGGGGCGGCAAACAGTAAAGGAGATCTCGTGGCCCGGCTGGCAGCAGTCGAGGCTTATCAGAAAACGGTTGGCAAGTTACCGATATCGCTCCGGTTCATAGTTGAGGGTGAGGATGGATTGGGCAGTCAGAGTCTTTACCGGTTCACAACTCAGTATCCCGAGTTGCTGGCCGCGCGGGGTTGCATCTGGGATGAAGGCTATCGCGATACGAAGGAGCGTCTGGTAATCAGTCTGGGTTTCAAAGGAATTACTTTCCTCGAGCTGCGAGCACACGGCGCCCGGTCAGACCTTCATTCGAAGTGGGGCGCGATTGTTCCCAATCCGGCCTGGCGGCTGGTTCAGGCTTTGGCCACCATTACTTCGCCCAAAGGTGTGATCACTATTGACGGTTTTTCTTCTCATGTTGCACCCATCTGTGATGAAGACGCGGAAGCCTTAAAAGCGATAGAGCTTGATGAAGTAGGGCTCAAGAAGGAGTTTCGCATTGGCGGATGGGTGCGGGCCATGAAGGGACCGGCCCTCGTAAAGGAGCACATCTTTGGTCCCACATGCACCATCTGCGGGATTCAAACCGGACACACGGACGCCGGCGCCAAAACAGTCCTACCCAGCACGGCGATGGCCCGACTCGATTTCCGGCTGGTACCTGATCTCACTCCCGACTTAGTGCACAAATTGCTGAGGCAGCATCTGGATATTCGCGGGTTCAAAGATATCGAGATTATCGAACTAGGCAGCGCGCCCCTGGCCAAGGCGCCCGCAACTTCACTGGTGGCGCGAGCAGTAATCGAACCCGCGATGGAAGTTTATGGAATGCCGGCGCTGGTTTATCCGATGGATCCTTCGAGTGGACCTGTGGGCGCTGTTTGCGGAGTTTCCTCTCCACCTACCCCAGTCGCGTCGTTTGGAATCAGTTATGCCGGCTCGAATCCGCATGGCCCTGACGAGAACATACGCGTGGATGATTTTTTGCAGAGCATCAAGTTTATCGGGCGGGTGATCAATAGTCTCGGCGAGACAACCAGCGAGATTAGAACCAGAAGCGGCGGCAACACCAGAATCAGTGGTATCCGGGAAGGAAAGGCCGCCGCTAACTAGCCGGCTGTCGGGAAACGGAAAGAGTCGGGAGAAGAAGTTGGCCACTGCCCAATCAATCGGAAAAGAGATCGAAAGACTGCGGGAGGAGATTCGGCGGCATGAGGAACTCTATTACGTCAAAGACAACCCCGAAATCTCCGACGCGGAGTATGACAAACTGCTCGAGCGGCTGAAGAAACTCGAAGAGGAGCAGCCCCAACTTATAAGTCCTGACAGTCCCACCCAGCGCGTTGGTGGGCGACCGGCCGAGGGTTTTCCCGAAGTCGTCCATCGCCGACCCATGCTCTCCCTCGACAATAGTTACAACATCGAAGAGCTGCGGGCTTTCGACCAACGGTGTCAGAGATTGGCGGAGGGCAGGGCCCGGGAGTATGTCGCGGAGCTCAAAATAGACGGCGTGTCGATTTCGCTTCACTATGACGATCAGATTCTGGCGCGCGGGGTCACTCGCGGCGATGGACGTATCGGCGAGGAAGTGACTCAGAACGCGCGCACGATTCGCAGCGTGCCGCTCAGACTGCGGGCCAACGGAGATTCAGTTGGCAGAGAAGTGGAAGTGCGGGGCGAGGTGTTCATACCGCGAAGCGTGTTCGAGAAAACCAACGCGGAGCGAGAAGAGCAGGGGGAACCGCGCTTTGCAAATCCGCGCAATGCGGCCGCGGGCACGCTCCGGCAACTCGATTCCAGGATCGTTGCTTCGCGCAAACTGGATCTATTTGCCTACGACCTGATCGCCGGCGAACGCAAACCCTTTGCGACGCATTGGGAAGCGCTCAACTGGCTCGAACAGGCAGGCTTCCGCGTCAATCCTCATCGAGAGCTTTGCCCTTCAATAGAAGAGGTAATCGAGTTCTGTAACGGAATGGAAACGCAGCGCGACGATCTTGATTACGAGATCGATGGGCTGGTCGTAAAGGTCAACTCCACTGCGTTGCAGGACGAGTTTGGTGCGACTCAGAAAGCGCCGCGTTGGGCTGTGGCTTACAAGTATCCGGCGCGGCAGGCGACGACAAAGGTGCTCGCGATCACTGTCCAGGTAGGACGCACGGGCGCTTTAACGCCGGTGGCCAATCTTGAGCCGGTGTTACTTGCCGGGACCACGGTCTCGCGGGCCACGCTGCACAACGCCGATGAGATCAAACGCCTGGGAGTGCGCATTGGCGATTGGGTATTGATAGAAAAGGGCGGCGAGGTAATTCCGAAGGTCCTGAAGGTAATCGAATCGAAGCGCACGGGACATGAAAAGCGGTTTCGCATGCCGAAGAAATGCCCGGTGTGCGGAGGCGAAATCTCCCGATTGGAAGGCGAGGTAGTCGCTCGTTGCGTGGCCGCGGATTGCGCGGCGCAGCTCATGGGTCGTCTGCTCCACTTTGCCTCTCGTCGGGCCATGCGAATCGAGGGACTGGGCGAGTCGCTGGTCGATCAAATGGTTGAGAAAACAATGGTGCGCGACGCTGGTGACCTGTACAAACTGACATTGGAAGAGATAGCCGGCCTTGAGCGCATGGCAAAAAAATCTGCGCAGAATCTGCTGGCACAAATCGAAGCAAGCAAATCCCGCGATCTTTCCAACCTGATTTATGCGCTGGGCATTCGTCATGTGGGCGACAGGACCGCGGCAATACTCGCCAGGCATTTCGGCTCACTTGAGACGTTAGCAGAAGCGAGTGAGACCGACCTCGACGACATTCCAGAAATTGGCTTAACAGTAGCTCAAAGCGTGCGAGGCTGGTTTGAAGATGCTGGCAACGTGGATCTCTGTCGGCGTTTGCAGACCGCCGGAGTGCGCACGAAAATTGAGCAGAAGCGTCAAGCGGCGGTAGATGAAAGATTCGCCGGCAAACAGTTTGTTCTCACAGGAATGCTACCGGGATATACGCGCGATGAGGCGCGGGCCTTGATTGAAAGTCGCGGCGGGCGCGTTACTTCCTCGGTCAGTAAGAAAACTGATTACGTTATCGCCGGCGACGAGGCGGGCTCTAAATTAGACAAAGCGACGACGCTGGGAGTTACAGTCCTGGATGAAGCGGCGTTCAAAGGAATGTTAGGGTAAGATGGTCGAACAGTCTCATGAGGTCAGTACCACCTCGCGGTAGCGGGTGGGTCCAACTTGCCAATTTCTCAAGCGGACGACCCACCCGCTACCGCGAGGTGGCACTGACCTCATGGGCCCGCGTCCTGAGTAAGTCGCACTCAGCGTGTACTCGGCGAGGATTACGTTTTTAAAAGGCGATGAAATTCTGACAGACGATCGTGTCTGGCTCACCAAACGGAGACAATATGGCAACGTCGGAAGACACGAACAAAAAACTAGAACTGCTTTATACCCTTTTCTGCGACGACGTTCGTCTCGAGGTTGGTAACAAGCTCTCTTTCATGGGCGTGTTTCAGAACATAATGGTCCAGCAATTACCTGTCTCACTGATCAAGTTTGCCGTGGTCAACCACTGGCGCGGCGAAGGCGTTCACCTGTCTGAAGTGCGCATCCTGACGACTGACCGCAAACACCCGGTAGTAGTCTCTCAGCCTACTCGTTTCGAAATCACGGCGGGAGGTTTTGCCGACAACATCAGTTTCTTCGTTAACGTTACTTTTCCCACGGCCGGGCAATACTGGGTGCAGACGCTGATTGACTCAAACCTCTTTGACGAGCAGCCGTTGACTGTTTCCGATGGTCGCGAGGCGCAGGCTGAGAGCGCTTCGGAGGCCGTCAACTAGATTCTCTGATTTGATTCCGTCTGCGATTCAGTACTCGATTCCCAGCAGCTTAATTTTGGAATTCAGAGTGGTGGCCTTGATTCGCAATAGCCTGGCAGCCTTGGCTTGGCATCCGTGGGTTCGATCCAGGGCGAGTCTGATCAACTCAATCTCGAAGCGCTCAACCTCTTCATAAAAGTCGATGCCCTCCGCCATGTTGAGGCTCCTCAAGTTAGCCGACGCTTCGGTAAAGGCTTTGTCGCGGGCAAGGTTTTGGGCCTCATTCAGGAGTGACAAGGCAAGGGTAACCAGCCGCTGGACGCGGTCGCGCACCGGATGATCAGCAATTCTCAGCTGCACCGGTGCGCTGGAGGATGAAGACGATTCTCGCAATCGTGGTCGACTAACAGGTTCGACAGCGGCCGCACGTTCAAAACTCATGTGATTTCACCTCGGTAAAATTACTTCTAAATTCCGCTCTCAGTACGAAAACACCGCTGCACAGCCCCTTGTGACAAATTTATTCTGATTCAAAGAACGCTGGGCGGGGGACATAGTTCCCTAAAAATTATGACGAAAAAAGCGAGCCCTCATTATCAGGCTCGCATCTCTCCTTAACAGGTTTTTGGTGCGGATGAGAGGACTTGAACCTCCACGATGTCTCCATCACAGGCTTCTGAGACCTGCGCGTCTGCCAGTTCCGCCACATCCGCAAGGTGGAGTTTCATTATGCGAATGCATTTAGAGGGTGTCAAGAAAGCAAAAGTTGCCCACTCGACACCCTCCTTCAGCTACTAAACATTCGCTGTTCAGAAAGCCGATCTAACCCCGAGCTCTACGGAACCTGACCGTGTTTAAGCGATTCACTTCACGGACGTCAACCCGTCGGTTGTTCCGGTTGTGAAACCGCGAATGTTCCCGCCTCAGACGCTGGTCAAATCGCGCATGACGCCGGTTGTCCTGATCGCCGAAACGATCGTGAAATCGATCATGTCTTCGATCCGACCGATCGTGTATACGATCGTGTCGGCCAGAACGATAATCCCGGTCTGCTCGCGGCCCCCTGCCGTCCCAGCGGCCATCGCGGGCATCATGGCAATTAACAAACTTGTCACACTTACGGTCGCGCTTGTCGCGGTCGCGGCCTTGGCCGTTGTCACGTTTATCAGCGAAAGCGGTCCCAGGTAGGGCCAGCGCGAGCAGCAGCGCCAGCATCGCAATCGATACCAGGTTTTGTCTGTTCTTAAGAACTCTCATACAATCCTCCAGATTGGCAGGTAGCCTCTGCAACCCACCCTTTGTTTGTGTCGTAATATTTGGTCAGGCAAATTAAGGTTCTGCCGGGGGCAGGTTAAGTGAC
>CAZVHN010000020.1:0-8087 GCA_964626895.1 uncultured Chloracidobacterium sp.
AGTCCCGAGCGAGGCGCTGAGGCGACCCATATTTTCCAGGGTTCACTGTTGCTGGTCTCGGGAGTCTACTATCCGGTAGAGGTCTTGCCCAGGTGGTTTGGTTGCAGCCGCTGTCTGCGTTGTCGCCGGCAACGTATACTCTGTCGGCTTGTCGTAAACTAGTGGGCATCGGAAACCCCGGATCGGTCCCCGGCAACCTGATGGGCGCGCCGCTTTCAGCAGTGATGAGGGAATTGATCATACTGGCGCTGATGGGCGCTGTGCTGATGCCCCTTTTGGGTCTTCGGGAGGATCGAGACCTGGGCCAAGCGAACCGGCAAGCTGAAAAGAACCGGATGATGCGTCATTGAGTCTCTGCGACGTTGGGGTGCCCACGGAGGGACACCCCTACAACTGCTACGCGCGATGTGAGTTACATTGTAGGGGTGTCCCTCCGTGGGCGCCCCACCCTGCGCCACCACATTTCCAAGATGACCACGAAACTCACCAGCATGAGCAGAAATGAGAACACCTCCAAGATTGACCTTAAGAATCAAAAGAGCCGAGCAAAGAGAATCATTCAACTGCTCAAACGCGCTTATCCAGACGCGAAATGCAGTCTGAATCACTCGAACGCATTTGAATTGCTAATTGCTACTATCCTTTCCGCCCAGTGCACGGATGAGCGCGTAAACATCGTAACCGCGGATCTTTTTCGAAAGTATCGCAAGCCGGAAGACTATCTGAAGGTCCCAGCGAGCGAGTTGCAGAGCGATATCCGCACAACAGGTTTTTTTCGCAACAAGACTAAGTCGATTCAGGGCACGGCGAAGGTTCTCACCGAGCAATACTCCGGACGGGTGCCTGACACAATCGAAGAACTGCTCGAGTTCCCCGGTGTTGCTCGCAAGACGGCGAACGTGGTGCTGGGCAACGCATTTGGCGTGACCTCGGGAATCGTAGTTGATACTCACGTGACTCGGCTTTCGAGACGGCTCGCCCTGACTCAACAAAAGCATCCAGTGAAAATCGAAAACGATCTGGTAGCGATTGTGGCCAGGAAAGACTGGGTGATCTTTTCGCATCTGCTCATCGCCCATGGCCGGAAGATCTGCAAGGCCCGGAATCCGCTCTGTGCCGAGTGTGTTATAGAAAAGTATTGTCCCTCGTCTTATCTTAAGACCGGCGTAGTCCCGGGAAGTTAAATAAAGTCCAGGTTCAGTTTCGCTAATAAGCCATCCAAGGCATCGATGCGATCGTCGCTACGGCTTCGCCGCCCGATGTGAGGAAGTGGCTACGCCCTTCCGTCAAAGTCGTTCCTTAATGAGAGTGGGGCTCCGCCCCCGGGCATAGCCCCAAGAATCAAATGACAGCTAACGGCGGGGCCTAGCCACCGCCTTACATCAGGCGGCATAGCCGTAGCGACCGCCCCAGGCCTATTCGCATTGCCTACTGCGAAACTGAACCATCACCCTCAGTTGAGTTCTGACCGGGACCTCCCGCCCGAGCAAGAACGGCCTTCATTTGTTACAAATTGGTGGCCTGCTAGCGCATCATAGCGAACGCCGCTACAATGGGCCTCGCTCCGTTATCCTGATGTCGATTGGCCGTTTCACCGCATAGAATGCCGGTTATTCAGTATTTCTGCCTTTCGCACACCAGCATGTCATCAGGCCGAGTGCCCGCTCATCACTCCCAAAACCCAGAGAGGGAGGCTGGCGCAGCTTGAGCTACAAGTCTCAGTGGCACCGTCTGACTGACGAGCGTTTGCTCGACATGCGGATTTCCGATCTGCCCATCAAGATCAAGGATTCCTTCCTCGAGCCGCATATCAAACGTCTTTACCGCGAGCTCAACGAACGCGGCATTCGCTTCAAGCCGCACGTCTGGCTGTCCGAGGAATGGTTCTCACCGGACAGGGTGCCCGGCATTGCAATTCCTTTTTACCTGGCCCATCCGCGCCTGATGAAGTTGGAGCGCAAGCAAATGCTCGAGGTCGAAGGCGGCACCGACCCGGAGTGCATGCGCATCCTGCGTCACGAAGCGGGTCATGCGCTCGATACTGCGTTCCGGCTTCACTTCAAACGTCAATGGCGCGAACTCTTCGGTTCCTTCGCCCAGCGTTATCCCGATTTCTACAAGCCCAAACCAAAGAGCCGCAACTACGTCCTACACCTGCCAGCGTGGTACGGCCAGGCACATCCCGCCGAAGATTTTGCTGAAACTTTTGCGGTTTGGCTCACACCACGCTCCCGTTGGCGACGCCGCTACAAAGGATGGCCGGCACTGCGGAAGCTGGAATACATCGATGACGTGATGCAGGAACTGGCCGGCACAAGACCGCGAAACCGGGCTAGAACTAAGGTGGAGCCGCTTTCGAGTTTAAGAATTACACTGCGCGAGCACTACCGTCGCAAGCGGGAGAAATATGACTTTGATTGGCCGCCTGTTTACGACCGGGATCTAAAGCGGATTTTTTCCGACGATCCGCAGGATCGGTTGCGGCCCAGTGCCGCCAGTTTCCTCCGCAGCGTTCGTCGCGAAGTTCGCCAGATCGTTGCCGACGGGACCGGGGTTCACCAGTACACCATCGATCATGTTTTGCAAAACATGATCGATCGCTGCAAAGAGTTGAAGCTGCGCCTGGTGACCCCGCCCCGCGAAGCTCGTCGGCGGATGATGATTGTGTTGACGGTCCAGGTAATGAACGTGCTTCATTCAGGTTACCATCGCATAGCCGTATGACCTTCGAGCCCAAAAAGAAGCTGCGCATAATCGTCCTGGTGCACCAGGACCTCGTACCTCCGGATTCGCTCGATGGTCTAAGCGACAAAGAGAAACTCGAGATTAAAACTGAGTATGACGTCATCTCGACCTTGAAAAAGATGGGCCACGAGGTCTATCCGATTGGGCTCTATAACCAATTGAATGTAATTGGTAACGCGCTGATGGAGCACAAGCCCCACATCGCCTTCAATCTGCTGGAAGAGTTCCATGGCTACCCTCTCTACGACCAGCACGTCGTCAGCTATCTCGAACTGATGAAGCAAGCATACACAGGCTGTAATCCGCGCGGTTTGACGCTCGCCCATGACAAAGCACTGACTAAGATGATTCTCGCCTACCATCGTCTGCAAGTGCCAAACTTTGCAGTGTTTCCAATTAATCGAAAGGTGCGGCGGCCAAAGCGTCTGAAGTTTCCCCTGCTGGTGAAGTCGATCAGCGAAGAAGGGTCGGTCGGTATCGCCCAGGCTTCACTCGTCCACGATGATGAAAAACTCACTCAGCGCGTGGAGTTCATCCACCGGCAGAACAAGACTGCGGCAATAGCAGAGCAATACATCAAAGGTCGCGAGATTTACGTGGGTTTGATTGGCAACCAGAATATTCAAACGTATGCGCCCTGGGAGTTAGTCATGGAGAAGCTGCCTGAGGGCTCAGAGAATATCGCGACGCTCAAAGTGAAGTGGGACCCGGCTTACCAGGAGAGAGTGGGATTGGCAACCAGAGCGGCAGAGCTTACCCCGGAGCAGCATAAGACCCTTGAACGTCTCTCAAAGCGAATCTACCGCTATCTTTTCCTCAGCGGTTATGCGCGCCTGGATTACCGGATGACCGAAGAAGGGCAGTTCTATTTGCTCGAAGCTAATCCTAACCCCCAAATCGCTCAAGACGAGGATTTTGCCGATTCGGCCGCCCACTCCGGCGTTCCCTACGATCAGTTGCTTCAAAAAATAATCACTGTTGGCCTGAACTATCAGGGCTCCGGTCAGGTTACTTAGCTTCAAAAGGGTCTCCCTTAAAACGGTACTGGTTCATTTTGAGTCCCGAAGTTCAGAGTTCAACCTTTAGGTTGCCGCTTATCCGTGCGGACAAGCTAAATAAAGCTTGATGAACTCTAAACTAAACCAGCACCCTTGAACCGGAATACGCGGCGAATTGATCATTTTCTGTTCTTGTACCTCCGCACCCATAAATCAATGAGCGAGGCTTGTCCCCAATGATGCTCGCACTCACGATCAATCTTTATCGGCACGTTAAACGTGAAGGTATTTGATTCGCAGCCTTGCCTGAGGCCAATTCGCTTCCAGCACGCCTATCGCAGGTGTGAACCCCATTCACATTGACCGTTGTGTTTCGCGATCGGCCATTCACCGTGTAAAAACACCGGCGACAACTCTCGCTCAGCAACTTTTCGTGACCTCTTTTGGTTCGCCACTGGGAATCGAAATGTGAGTCGTCACAAAACAGTCACATTGCTTCTTGTCCCACCCATGTGCAGCCGCTATTCTTCGCCTGGCTTTCAGCAGTGCCCCCTCACTTAAGAAAGAAATAAGAAGAAATATTAGGAGAAGGTAGTTCCCCTTCTATGCATTTACAAAAGCTGTTGCCCTATGCGCTGACCCTGTGTTTTTCCCTTGTCTGCTCTATTTCAGCACTGGCTCAGAGCGTCGAGACCCGCGAACGACAGGTCGCACGAAACACCTTAACAAATGAGGATTCTCTGACTCCTATCTCGGCGGATGACCCCATCATCATTTCGCTGGCCTCCCCTGAGGAAATCAAGGCAGCCGCAGCGACGACAGCAAGTGCCGGTTTCAAGTTCCAGCAATTAATGTCTTCGGCGATCGATCAGAGGCTTGGGGCTCGCTACTCGTGGGGTGCAACCGGACCTTCCAGATTCGATTGTTCCGGATTCGTTTGGAGCACTTTCCAATCGATAGGAATCGACTTTGAGCGCGGCAGCGCACGTACACTTTGGGCACGCTTTGCACCGGCGACGCCCGAAGAGAAGTTCAAGTTTGGCACGCTGGTTTTCTTCAGCGGGCTCACCCACATTGGGATTGTCGGTGACGAACACGGCTTCTATCATGCCTCGCGTCGTCACGGCGTGGTCTATTCGCCTTTCAATAACTATTGGCTGTCTCGCATCGATGGTTTTCGTCGGCTGCCCCTGCCACAGCAGGTTGAGCCAACGGTCGACTAACGATTGCAATTGTTCCCCCAAAGCAGACGCCGGCGCCTCGAATGAAGCGCCGGCGTTTTGACTTTCTATCAAAGTTGAATTGGCGGCGGATTTACGCGCCTCACGCGGATCAGAACTAGAAACAGTCAGTTCAGCTAATTAGTCAGCAGTTTCCTTGTCAGATCCGCGTTCTCTGCGTAAAGCCGCGGCCAAGTTTTCTTCTAACGGTTATGACACAAAGCCCGCCCGGTGTTCTTCGTCAGGCGCGTCCCAGACCACCACGATCTTGTCTATCGCCACGAAGCAGATCTTATCTTCAGGATCTCTTAGCTGAACCATGCCGCCCTCCACCTTGATAACCTCGCCGCGGAGACTGGCAGCACCCTCACAGCGGAGGTCCACTTTCTTACCAACCAGTTTTGAAAGAAGATCATTCATTAAAATTCTCCCGGCTTCCACCGCGGGGCTTCAGGCATGCCTTACCGCCCGTTTCCGTTCCTGAACGTAATTTGAATCAAAGGCAGAACGTCGGGATCGTCCTGCTGCGTGCGTTCAAACTCGAGGAGGTCGAAGTGAGCACATCGGTCGGTGGTAGGAAATTCTCGGCACACAGCCGGCCGGGCGTTGTATATCTTGCATTGGCGGGTTACCGGATTCAAGAAAGTGCAGGATTGTCCCAGCACCGGGTCTGCCTTGCGACGCAGAACCCGTTCGGTAGTGTTGTAGGTGCGCGTATACCGCACCAGCGCGGTTTCGTAATCCACGACGAAATGCCTTGCCAGCCGGTTGATGTCCCGCTTAGTAACCTGAACGCGTTCATAAATTGAGCAGCAATAGGCCGGGCACTTTCTGCAGTCATAGTTTGCCAGGTAACCACTGGCGGTCGTACTCATAAACACTCAGACCTCTTGCCTCTCCCAAGACACTTCTGCAACTCTAACGCCGCCTCGATTTCTTGTATTCAGCAAGCAGCAGGGCCATGAATTCATCACGACGTTCGTAGAGTCGCTTAGGCTCCCGTGGCGCGTGCTGCGCCAAAGCATAAGCTGTAATGATCGGCAAGGCTACTGTGGCATCAATATAACAGACAACTGCATCCGGTAGACGATCAGGATCAACCTTGCCCCATGAGACGGCCTCGCCGGGTGTTGCTCCGGAAAGCCCACCGGTATCAGGACGTGCGTCGGTTACCTGCAGAAAGTAGTCGTGGCCGCGCTCGTCGATTCCCAGCACTTCCTGAATCTGTGGTTCGGTTTGGAGTAGAAAGTTTTTTGGGGACCCGCCGCCCAGGATAAACACCGCTGACTGACCAGGCTTGCGCTTGCCCTGACCAGATTTTTTCTTCCCGGCATTGCCTGCATTGACGGCATTACGTTTGGCCGCAAGCACAATCGCGGCCGTCTCGTTTACGTCAAGCGAAGGATCGAAGGCCAGCTTGTTACCCTGCAGAGCTTTTGCGGCCACGTTCATGCCAATGGACGAATCACCAGGCGATGAAGTGTAGATTGGCACGGCATATTCGTAAGCGACGGCCAGTAGAGACTTATCCTTCAGTCCTAGTTTTCGCTCGCGCTCATGCACGTAACGGCCACAGAGGAAATGAAACTCGGCCGTGGACATCGGTTTTTGAAATTCTTTGGCTTCGATGATTTTTCGGAAGAAAGCATCAGTATCAAGCAGAACGGAATAATCGAAGAAGATGTCGTAGATGCGCACCACCTCTTCCTCTCTAAGCACAATGTCAGAAGTCTGCGCATTGCCCTGGTGCATTGAGAGCCCGATGCCGAAGTGGGTATCGTGATAGAGATTCGCGCCTGTGGAAATAATCCAATCAATAAAGCCGGCCTTGATCAAAGGAATCAGGGCTGAGATACCCAGGCCCGCTGGGGTCAGGGCGCCCGTTAGTGAGAGACCTATTGTGACTTCCGGCTCAAGCATCTTCTGCGTGAAAAGCTGGCAGGCTTCGCGCAAACGCGCCGCGTTGTAGGCCAGAAATGCTTCATCAACAAGACTGGTCAGAGTCGTCTTAGAGGTTATTGGGGCGGGATCGATTTTCCGTCCCCGCAGGAATTTGCTTCTAGTCGCCATGGTTACGTCTCAGTTGGAACCAAGCGTGCTTTCAAGGTCCGATCTCTCCGGAGCTCGAAGCGATTGCCCGCAGACATTCGCCACATAGACAACTGCGATAACGATCCTTCAGCTCCGCGCGTTGCTCAACGCTAAGCATTATTTCCGAGCACCAGCAACCCGCAAGTGTGGCGCCGCAGGTAAACTGGCTCCCACACGCTTCGCAACTGGATGGCTCGCGCCAGCGCGTGGAAATAACTGCTGCAAATCTCTTGAGTCTGGTGGTCATCAGCTGGTTTGATCTTCGCTCCCATTCTTTGGCGACGCGCGTTTCAGTCGCAGGCGTCCGATACGCCGCTCGTCGGCTTCGAGGACTTCGACATCGAGGCCGCGGAACGTTAAGTGCTCACCTGAGCGCGGCACTTTCCCCGATTCGTTGATGACCAGCCCGGCGATGGTCGTGAAGTCGTCGTCTTCTATCTCCACTCCAAAAAGTCTCTCGATTTTCCCAATCTCGGTTGATCCGAGCACTTCATAGGCGCCGTCACGACTTTCGACAATCTCTTCTTCCTCCCGTCCGATATCCTCATCTTCAATCTCACCGACAATCTCTTCGAGAATATCCTCTACCGTGACCAGCCCCGCGACGCCGCCGTATTCATCAATCACGATTGAAAGTTGGACGTGGGCCTTTTGCATCTCTTCGAGTAACTCCGCAACCGGTTTAGTCTCGGGCACGAAATAGACCGGGCGCACCAGCCGTGCAATCGGTTCATCTTCCTTGCCTTCGGCCCAGCGTTGCAGGAGATCGCGAACGTAGATCAGACCCTCTACATTGTCGATCTGATCGCGATAGACCGGCAGCCGTGAATACTTAGACTCAATCATGATGTCCCGGGCCTCACGAACAGTCGCGCTTTCAGGTATCGCCACTATGTCCGGTCGAGGAGTCATTACTTCGCTTACGCGAGTGTCGCCGAACTCAATGATCGAATGAATCAGCTCGCCTTCTTCTTCCTCCAGAATGCCTTCCGCTTCGCCGACATCGATCAACGCTTGAATGTCGTCGCCGATG
>CAZVHN010000021.1:0-9280 GCA_964626895.1 uncultured Chloracidobacterium sp.
AGATGGTCCTATTCCTGCACCCGCGCCTCGGCGGACCGGAAGGCGAGGCACCATCAACCGTCCGACCGAACAGATTCCCGCCCAGGAACCGCAGATTGGACCGCGCCTCATAATTGAAATGCATGATGGAACACGTATCGAACGCTTCATGAGTACTATTCGACGCGTGACAGTAGAAAATAATCAGATTGTAGTTGTGCGCAAGGACGGGCAGATCGAAAGAACGCGCATGAGTGAGGTTTTGCGCATGGCGATCGAGCCCTAGTGTCCGGTTTTGTCCTAATTTGAGAGTCGGCTTGATGGAGACCAACGATCCACGAAACCACACGAACGAACACGAAAAGTGTTTAGTGATACTTCGTGATATTTCGTGGATCGTTTTTGATTTCCGCGCCCCATGTGCTAAAAGCACAATCACTACTTAGCTTTCTCGCCGGATTTTAAGCTCGCCAACTTGTCGCGAAATTGCGGCAAGTCCTCATTGTTGGGATCGACCTTTTCGAGGTTTTCGATTGCTTTAGTGGCTGCGGCTGCATCACCTTTCTGCAGGGCCGTAAACGCCAGACTCGCCAACACTCTCGTGTCATCGGGCTTTTTCAGCAGCGCAGCTTTGTACCAATTCTCGGCCGTGTCGTAGTGTTCGGCGTCGAGATTTACCCGTCCCAGCGCCACCACCGCCTCATAGCTATCCGGCTTGAGCTGGTTTGCCTTCAGAAGAAACTCGATTGCTTGATCGTAACGCTGTATCTGGTAGTAAAGCTCCGCAGCTTTCATCTGCGCTTCGAAGTTGTTTGGTTCGTTGCGAGCCTTGCTGATTGCCTCCTGCACGTCAGCGAATACCTGCTGCGGATTCTTTGAGTCTCCCGATGGCACCTGCGGATGGTTCGCAGGCAGGTTGCTGTTATCGGCCACACTTGAGGCCATTGGAGCGGAGCGTTGACTCATGGTGCTCGCGAACATAAAGCCTACAATGAAACCGAGCAGAACTCCGATGACTGCGAATAAAAGGTTTTCTCTTGTCATGTATTAGTCAAACACTTTCGGTAGGAGGTTATTAAGCAGGTGTTTTCATTTTGCTCCGGCGCTTCCGGCCCGCGACTTCGCTTCCTTGATTCTCTCAGTAAGCGAATCAGCGACTTCTGAATTTGCGGGTACTCTCTCGAGTAGTTTTTGCCAGTACTCGATAGCTCGCTTGTAATCGTGTGCCTCAAACGCAGCACTGCCGGCGAGTTCCAGGGCCTTGGGATTTTCCGGATCGAGCTGTAACGCTTTCTTTATTAGTTCGAGGGGTTTGCCCTGGAGCTTTTGTTCGCTGGCCATCGCCAACGAAAAAGCATAGTCGGCCCAAAGGTCCGCGTCGTCCGACTTCAAAGCGGTTGCCTTCGCGTACGCGGCGCTTGCTTCTCCATACTTTCCCAGCGACTCGTACGATCGCGCGAGCATCTTCCATCCCTCTAAGTCGCCAGGATTCTGCTCGAGCCGTTTCGCGAGTGAAGCTACGTTTGCTTCGATGCGTTGTTGAGAAAAATCCCCGTTTGCAGTCGGGGCCATGGCTGGGACGGAGGTGGTCGCCACCGTCGGAGCTGCATACGGGTTTCCGATACGGAGATAGAACGCCACTGCCAGGATGGGTAAACCCAGCGCGACGGCATAAACAGCGCCGCGACCCTCCTTAGCCGGCTTACGAGGTCTTGCAGAGACGGCGCCGGAAGAAGCCACATCCTCGAGCAGTCGTCGTCCGATCTCGTCCCGATCCTGATCGAACTGGTCCCGACTGACAATTCCATTGGCAAGATCCGTCTCGAGTTCGGAAATCTGATCGCGATAGACGGCGATGTTGGCTTCCTTCTGGCCACTTACATCCGCTTTGGCGCCGGCGCCCTGCAACAGTGGGGGAAGCACGAATGCCAGCGCAATGGCGACAAAAATTGCGCAGACAAGCCAGAAAATAATCATGCCGGCTCCTTTCCCGGGGCGACCTTCAAGAGTTCTTCAGCCTGGCGGCGCTCCTCCAGCGAGAGCGGTTGCTGACTAATCAATTCGCGTCGCTGTTTCAGGTAACGATAGAGAACCCCAAATCCGATGACCAGCAAAACGAAAGGACCAAACCAGAGCAGATACGTGGTGGGTCGCACAGGAGGCCGGTACAGGACAAATTGTCCGTAGCGCGCGGTGAGAAAGGCAATGATCTCTTTGTCGCTCTTGCCGGCTTTCATTTGTTCTCGAATCTCACGCCGGAGATCCACGGCGAGGTCGGCTCGCGAGTCCGCCAGCGTTTCATTCTGGCAGACTAAACAACGGAGCTCCTGCGACAGGTTCATGACGCGTTTTTCGAGTTCCGGATCATCGGCGAGCGGCTTGGCCTCTTGAGCGCCTACTTGAGCAGAGAGGGCCAGGAACCCAAGACAGAACAGCAGCAGTTGCAACCCAACGCGCTTCATTTGCTCAATTCCTTCACCAGCGGCAGTATCTCGTTCTGGAGAATCCCGGGCGTTATGGGTCCGATTTGCTTATAGCGAATCACACCATCGCGATCGATCAGATAAGTTTCCGGCACGCCGTAGACCCCATAATTAATCCCGATCCTTCCATCCGTGTCAGTTGCGCTTAACAGATAGGGGTTGCCAAACTGCGTCAGCCATGCGAGCGCATCCTCGCGTTTGTCTTTGTAATTCATTCCGTAAACAGGAACGGCTCGCGAGCGTGCCATTTCAACGAGCAGCGGATGTTCTTCGCGGCAGGAAACGCACCAGGAGGCCCAGACGTTTAGCAGCCAAACCTGTCCGCGCATCTCCTGCGCTGTGAAACTCTTCGTCGGTTCGTGCAGTTGGGCGAGACGAAAATCCGGCGCCGGCTTGTTTATCAGTGGCGAAGGAACCGTACGGGGATCGTGGCCCAGGCCGATTGCCAGGAAGGCAACCAGGACGATGAACACTGCTAGTGGAATTAGAAAGCGAGCCATTCTGTTTTCATTGCTGCAGCGCCCTTAACTTCCCGCCTCAAGCTTGGCGGGCGCCGGCGTTAGGGCCGGTGCGGTCTCCGCCTTCGCTGATTCCAGCACGCTTCGTTGTTTGCGCGCGGCCAGCGCATAGCGACGATCGCTCACGGCCAGACCACCCCCCATGGCCATCAACAGCGCGCCGCCCCAGATCCAACTCACGAAAGGTTTATAGTGGACCCGTACGCTCCAGGCGCCATCCGGTAATGGCTCACCCAGCGAGATATACAGATCGCGAAACAATCCGGTATCAATCGCCGTCTCCGTCATCGCATTCTCGGAAACCAAATAAGAACGCTTCTCCGGATACATCGTGCGAAAATACTCACCATTCCTGGTGATCTCGATCTCGGCACGCGCGGCCCGGTAGTTTGGGCCCATGACGTCGGTTACTCCCTTCATCCGAAAGTCGTAACCACCGACGTTCACCGTATCGCCTGCGCCCATTCGAACATCTTTCTCCGCTTGATAACCGGTGACCAAGGTCACCCCGATGATGAACACAGCCACTCCAAGGTGGGCCAACTGCATTCCGTAGTAACTCCGACTCTGCATTCGCAGTTTCTGCCAGACAGTAAACTGGCCGGAGGTAGTCTTGACGCGATCCCAAAGATTCACCGCGGCGGTTGCGATAACCCAGGTCGCGAGTAGTAGCCCGAGACTGACCAGTGGTTTCCACTCGCCGAGCACGAACGGGAGAAGCAATGCCGTGGCAGCGCTCGCCAGAAATGCCCAGCGCAGGCGTACCGCCAACTCGGGAACGCTAGCCTTCTTCCAACGTGCGATTGGACCAACACCCATCAGGAAAATTGCCGGGACCATCAGCGGGACAAAAACGGTGTTGAAGTAAGGGGGACCTACGGAAAGCTTGCCTCTGCCGAGCGCGTCGATTATTAGGGGATAGAGCGTGCCCAGCAGCACCGAGCCCGCGGCTACCGCCAGCAGAACATTATTCGATAGCAGCAGCGACTCGCGCGAGACAACCTCAAACTTACCCCCCAGGCCGACTTGTTTGGCGCGCCACGCATACAGCAGTAATGAACCGCCAATCACCAACGTGAGAAAAGCCAAAATGAAGATGCCGCGTTTCGGGTCAGTGGCAAAGGCATGCACGGAAGTCAGCACACCGGAACGTACTAGAAATGTTCCTAGCAGACTGAGCGAGAAAGCAGCGATAGCCAGCAGCACCGTCCAACTCTTGAACCCGCCGCGCTTCTCGGTGACCGCCAATGAGTGGATCAAAGCAGTGCCTACCAGCCAGGGCATGAACGAAGCATTCTCAACCGGATCCCAGAACCACCAGCCACCCCAGCCAAGCTCGTAGTAGGCCCACCAACTGCCGAGCGCAATACCGCAAGTCAGAAACATCCAGGCAACGGTTGTCCACGGCCGCGACCAGCGGGCCCAGGTGGCATCTAACCTACCCCCAATCAATGCGGCGATGGCAAAAGCGAAAGCCACTGAAAAGCCCACGTAGCCCATGTAGAGCATCGGTGGGTGGACCACCATCGCAGGATCCTGGAGCAGGGGATTGAGATCTCGACCGTCGGGCGCTGCGGGGATCAGACGGTCAAACGGATTCGAGGTGAGCAGCATGAACAAGAGGAAGCCCACGCTGATTACGCCCATCACGCTCAAGACGCGCGCAACCATATCGTCTGGAAGGTGACGGCTGAAGAGCGTCACCGCCGCAGTCCAGAGACCGAGCATTAAAGACCAAAGCAGCAGCGAACCCTCGTGCGATCCCCACGTGGCGGCGAGCCGATAGTGAAGTGGCAACCGGGAGTTGGAGTTGGTGGCTACGTTGAGAACAGAGAAATCGTTAATGATGAAAGAATATCCGAGACAGCAGAAGGCGATTGCAACGAAGATGAACTGGGCTTGTCCGGCAGGAGCCGCAACGGCGACCCACGATTGCTTGCCTCGGCTGGCTCCGATCATCGGAAGGACTGCCTGCGTCAACGCCAGTAGGAGTGCAATGATTAATGCGAATTGTCCGATTTCGGGGACCATGGATTTTGATATCTCTGTCTGTTTCTTGACCCCGGCAACTGATCAGGCAAGTTACAGGTTCTGTTACCTTTCGTAGTGAAAACGACAGGCGATGATGACTAACTCGGCAGGCGATTGCGCAGAGTAGACCAGACGGTGTTCGTGGTTTATTCGCCTTGACCAATTACCAGACAAGTCTCCCTTGAGCGGTTCGGGCTTGCCAATTCCCTCGAAGGCAGAACGGCTCGCATCTCTTATTAGCAAGTTAATACGTTTGACCAACTTCCGATCGTGTTCTTGAAACCAAAGATAATCATTCCAGGCCGATTCAGTAAAAACGATCCTCATGAATCGACTAGTTCCTTTTCATCAACCTCGCCGGCGTGCGCTTCTTGAATTGATTTTCGGAGATGGGCGGCGTTTGCAGGATTGGACAGCAGATATAGCGTTTCCTTCCAGGAATTGAATTCGTCAAGTGATACGAGCACGACTTTTTGACCGGTGTCCGTGCAGAGAATTGCGGGTTCGGCGTCCTCAATCACTCGGTCGATCAATCGTTGCAGGTTCTGTTTCGCCTCGTTAAGAGTTACGGCATTCATTTGTCGCTCTCCTGTCGCTAGCAAACTGATTGTACGTGAACACCAGCATCGCAGTCGATCTGGCGCTACTTATCGACCAACGTCTTCGCGGCTTTCGCGTTGTCGATCGCCTGTCCTGCTTCCGGGGGCATGTAGTTTTCGTCGTGCTTAGCCAACACCTGATCAGCGTAAAAGACCCCATCGGCCCCGACTTTTCCCTGCGCGACGCAACCCTTTCCTTCTTTGAACAAGTCCGGAAGGATTCCTTTATAGACCACGGGAATGCTTTGAGCCGTGTCGGTGACGGTAAACCTCACCGTCAGTCCATCGGAGTCGCGCTTAACCGTGCCTTCCTGGACCAGTCCACCAACTCTAAAAGTCCTTCCCGTCGGTGCTTCCTTTGCGGCCACCTGCGAAGGACTGAAGAAAAAGACTAGATTGTCCTGAAAAGCGTTAAGAGCCAGCGCCGCAGCGATTCCCAAACCCGCGAGCCCGGCAATAATAAAGCCCATCCTCTTATGACGTCGTTTCATTGGTTATTACTTCCCTCCATCCTCTGAATTAAGGTGCCTCTCGTGACGCAACAATTTCCTACGGCGCAGCAGCAACACAACCTCGCCGCCCATTAATATCAGCGTCACCAGATAGGAACCCCATACGTAAAAGGCGTAGCCGCCCATCGAAAAGAATTCTGACCACTTCATGTTCAGGCTCTCGCTTCAGTCGCCCAGGCGGCATTCTGTTCCCGCTCGAGTATCATGTAACGCAGACGAACGAGCACCACGGCGACGGAATAAAGCCAGCACGCCGCCAGCATGATTAACATTGCGGCCAACATGGGCGGTGCCATTGTAGGTTTGCCCAACAGCCTGATTGTCGCACCCTGGTGCAAAGTGTTCCACCAATACACCGAAAAATAGATGATGGGGACATTTATCACGCCCACGATCGCCAGGACCGCGCCGGCCCTGTCAGCTCGCCTCGGATCATCAATCGATGCCTGCAGGGAGATGAAGCCGATGTAGAGAAAGAGCAGAATCAGCGTCGATGTCAGGCGAGCATCCCAAACCCACCATGTGCCCCAAGTGGGCTTGCCCCATAACGAACCTGTCACGAGCGAGAGAAATGTGAACATCGCTCCGGTGATAGATATGGCGGACGCCATCATCGACGACAACCGCGCATTGAATGCCCAACCGATTGCCGCATAAATCGCCATCAGTACGTAGAGCAACATTCCCATCCACGCTGCTGGAACGTGGATGAATATTATGCGATAAGCATCGCCCTGCTGAAAATCCGTGGGTGCCACAAAGAACCCCACATAGAGTCCAACGACAAACAGTACCGCCGCAGGGATGGCAAACCACGGAATCATTTTTCCCGCAAGCGGATAAAAATTTGCCGGCGAGGCGTATTTGTACCAATTCATCTTTGACTCATTTCAAAATTAGCAAAAGCGAGAGCCTACTCCAAAGATATGCGCAGTGCCGCCGAAGTTGCCCAGGGCGCAAAAACCAAAGAAAGCACCAGCAGTGCCCCGAGGAGCGAAAGGCTTCCTTGCACACCCGATCCCAAAATACTGGCGTCTACAGCGCCGGCCCCGAATATCAACACCGGAATATAAAGGGGCAGCACGAGTATGGAAACCAGCAGGCCGCCGCCTCGCAATCCCAACGTCAACGCTGCACCAATCGATCCTATTAGAGCGAGAACCGGAGTCCCCAACAATAATGACACAACTAGAACAAACAACGTATTCCCCGATAACCCGAACTGGATGCCCAGCACTGGCGACAGCAGCGCTAAAGGCACTCCCGAGACCAGCCACAGCGCCAGCACCTTTCCCAGCACAATCAGATACAGTGGCTGGGGCGTCAGCAACAATTGCTCGAGCGTGCCGTCCTGATAATCGTTCGCAAAGAGCCTTCCGAGCGAGAGCATCGAAGCCAGCAAAGCCGCTACCCAAACTACTCCCGGCGCGATGAGCCGGAGCAAGTGCGTTTCAGGTCCGATCCCCAACGGGAACAGACTGACAACTATTAAAAAAAAGAAGAGCGTCGATAGAACATCCACGCGCCCCTTCCATGCCAGAGTCAGATCGCGCACCACGATCCAACGAAACATTGATAAGGTGGAGGGAGCGCTCACGATGCCAGGTCGAGCCGCTGATAGGAATCTGCGGAGAGATCCAATTCATGATGTGTTGCGACAACCGCGATCCCACCCTTGTTCAAGTGCCCTTCGATTAGCGACGTTACGAATCGGACCGCCGACGAATCCAGCGACGCGAGCACCTCATCCAGCACCCAGACTGAAGTCTTGCAAATTAAGAGCCGGGCGAGCGTTGTCCTCCGTCGTTGGCCTTCAGATAACAGTCTTGCAGGCAAGTTCTCTCGACCCGCAAGACCGATTGTCGCTAGAGTGCTTTTGGCTTCTTCCCGGCTAACCGCAATCCCTGCTAGTCCGCTCGTGAACCGTAGATTCTCAACTGGAGTTAGCTCCTCCTTGAGTCCATTGCGATGACCTACGTAGGTGAGCGATGTGAAATATTCCTCACCGAGGGAGTGAATGTTCGCACCCTGCCAACGAATTTCACCCTCAGCGGGGGCAAGCATGCCGCAGACCATTCGGAGCAGACTCGTCTTGCCACTGCCGTTCGGTCCCTGCACTTGCAACAAGGAACCCGGGCCCAGTGCAAAGTTGACGTCGCTGAATAATCGACGGTCGCCGCGGACGCATCCGAGATCTGTGGCTTCCAGCATCTTCGCTTGTGTTTCCATTCGATATCGCCGTTCGCCTGACCATTGTATTGAACCTTCGTGGGAAAAGCACACCAGGCAGTTTCCGGCAGCGGGTAAGTTTAGAGTTCAAACTTTAGTTTGTGGTCGCGAAACAGCAACCTAAAGGTTGAACTCTAGACTTCCATAATCAAACTGATGTGACCCACTACCCAGCTTTCCAGCCCCGACTAAAGATCGTCGATATTGTCACTGCTAATGTAACCGCTATTCCGCCGAACATCTATTATCGTTACAGACTCCTTTCTGTCTACTTTCGCTTTTAGCTCCTCAGCCGTCATGAGTTCAATTTCGCAGGCCTTTCAGAGTCTGTCGGAAAAGGGTCCCGGAGGGCCGAAATGTTTATAGGATTCTTCGATTCCATTTCAAGTTCGGTCGGAGCGACGGTAGGTGTTGTGGGTACTGGTGCAGTTTGCTGTGGCACGCGCATCTTGCGCGTGTCTTCACGGGCGGGACGCCCGTGCCACTTCTTCAAACTGCACCACTACCGGTGTTGTGAGATTTCTTCCTTTTATCCGAGCAACAATGCTAATTTAGTTGGCAGTAGAGTGAGAGGAGGATGTTATGGCGACAGTGACATTTGAAGAAGAAAAACTAAAAGACTTGCTGAAAACGGCTCTTGCTGAAGCTCTCGAAGAACAGCGTGATTTGGTGCGAGACATTGTGGAAGAGGCGGTGGAGGATATTGCTCTCGCGCGCGCAATTGAGCAGGGGGTTGGCAGCGAGCCTGTCGCTCGTGATGAAATATTTGCAATTCTTGAGGGCGCTCAGTGAAAGTTGAGTTCAGGGACAGCTTTGCTAAAGACCTGAAGGACGTTAAGGACAAAAGTCTCCTGAAGCGGACAAGAGAATTGATTGAAGCTATTGAGCAGGTGGATTCTTTAGCAGAGATACCGAGTCTAAAGAAGCTC
>CAZVHN010000022.1:0-5380 GCA_964626895.1 uncultured Chloracidobacterium sp.
TGGAAGTCTGACGCTTCCCTTCCAGAAAGCGACCTAAAAACCCGCCGCGCTACTTCTCAAACAGACCTTACTCCTGTTGCTGCTTAGATTAAACGCGTTAAATTAGGAGTTGACATTGTTGCACACGTAAGGTAATCTCGCTCGTGACGGTGGACAGGCATACTGCCGTCAGGGGTGCTCTCCAGTGATTCCTCTATAGCGGAGAATGATCCAGGCAAATCCGCTTCCTCTTTGAAGTCAAACGATAAAGGCACTCTTCGCGTGAGCGAAGGTCGGAAAGCCAACGGGAATTGGGGCCCAGAGGGCCTTTCAACTTGGGTGCGTTTCCGAAGCACAGACTTCATTCTTACTCCTGGCTCGCCAATGCGAGCCGCTTCCACAACCGAAATCCGTATAACTCTAAGACACCTCTAATTTACTTGGCCTCGATTGCCGGTGCGCTCGGTAAGGACACTGACCGTTGAAAACCGCCATCACTTTTAGCCGATCGAAACTTCTGCATACCCGCCTACCAAGAGCGCGAAAAGCTCGTGCTCGCTTACGCCGACAGAACAGGAAACGCGCACTCTCCGTTGTGAGGAATAAATAGATTATGTTCAAACAACCCAAAAAGAGCCTCGTGGGACTCGATATTGGTTCCAGTTCCGTAAAGGCAGTTGAACTTCAAAAGAAGGGCAACAGCCTTCAACTGCTGCACCTAGGTTTCGAGAACCTCCAGCCGGACACGATTGTCGACGGCCAGATTATGGAACTCAATAATGTCTCGAATGTGATAGCGAGCATATTTAGCGAGCATCAGATTAAGACTCCAAGAGTTGCTGCGGGTGTGAGCGGTCACTCCGTGATCGTGAAGAACATCGTTCTCCCGCAAATGAGCGAAGAGGAGCTGCGCGAGTCATTCAGTTGGCACGCGGAAGAGCACATTCCTTTCGACATCGCTGACGTTAACCTCGACTACCAGCTCACGGGTAATTCATCTGACGCCATCCAGGTTCTAATGGCGGCGTGCAAGAGCGACAAGATCGCCAACGTCAAACAGGCGATTCAGCTCGCCGGCAAACAACCCGTCATAATTGATGTTGACGCGTTCGCCCTGCAGAATTGTTACGAACTTAATTATCAGCCGCAGGCTGGCGACGTAGTTGCGCTTTTGAACGTCGGCGCGGCCACTATGAATATCAACATCCTCAACGGTGCTCGTTCGGTGTATGCGCGCGACGCATCCGTTGGAGGCAGCCAGTACACGAGCCTGTTACAGAAGGAACTGGGTCTCACGTTTGAACAGGCAGAGGCCGTCAAGCGCGGTTACCCGCTTCCGGAAGACGTCGAGCCGCGTCCCATCAAGCCCATCATAGAGACGGTCTCAGACATTCTGGCCCTAGAAGTACGGAAGACGATGGACTTCTACCGAGCCACCGCAGAGCAGAGTAGCGAAGCCATTCAGAAGATCCTGATTGCTGGCGGCGGTTCGAAGCTTCCCGGTCTTGCTGACTACCTGGCGAAGCGTTTCGAGATTCCGGTCGAAGTATTTGATCCGTTCCGGCAGATACGGGTGGATTCGAGAAAGTTCGATCCTGATTATATGCGAGAGATTGTTCCGGAAATGGCTGTCGCCGTAGGTCTCGCGCTCAGAGGAGTTGATGCAGCATGATTAAAATCAATCTACTAGAGTCGGTTACGGATCGCCCCAGCGGGGCCGCCATGGTCGAGGACAAAGTATCGAGTCCGCGCGTACAGACGCTTCTTTTGGCGCTGACTGTGTTCGGTCTCTTAGTACTCGGCGCCGGCTACGACTATGTCAGTGCAAACTCAGCGCATCAGGCTGCGGAACAGGAGCTTGAGAATCAGCGCCGTATCAATCAACAGATGCTAGCCGTCCAGCGGGAGCAGGCTGAACTGGAGCGGAAGAGTCAGGACATCCAGGGTCGTATCGACGCGATCAAAAAGCTGCGTGAGTCTCAACAGGGACCCGGCGCGGTTCTTCGCGATATCAAGGCTCGCTTCGATAGCGTTCCGGGGCTTTACCTCCAGAGTATCGAACAGCAAAACGGTGAACTCACGATCAGGGGTGAATCACCTAATGAGTATTCAGTGACTCGCTTCGGTCAGAGTCTGGAATTCTCCGACGGACTGTTTACCAACCTTATTATCGACACACAGCGTCAGGCAGCGAAGGCAGGCGCTCCATCGGTCCCCGACGACGTAATTGTCGTTGTCCCTGAAGTTATAGCCTTCACGGTAAAGTGTAACCACGCCGTGCCGAAGACCTCCGCACAAGGAGCCTCCGCACAAGCACCCGCCAACAGTGCTCCGAATCAGGTTGCTTTGAAGAAGTAACGGTTAGATAGCGGCAAATCGACAGAAACCCCAACCATCAAGCTTTGGGGAAGGAAATAAAATGATGAGAATCGGTAACCTTCAAACAATGCCCTGGTACCTGCGCCTAATGATCTTCGCGGTGATTGCGGTGTTTATGTACGGCGCCTTCTGGTACATCGTAACCAGCGGCACGCGGAAAGAGACGGCCACGCTAAACGCGGAGATCCAGCAACTGCTGCCGCGCAACGCCCAGGCCCAGATCGCTTCCCAGCGACTCAATGAATTTCGGGCGATCTACGCGGCCAGACAGGAGGAATATGACGAACTTAAGGCGCTTCTTCCCGAACAACGCGAGCTGACCATGGTGTTGCAGGGCCTACAGGATCGAGCCCGCACCAATGGACTCGTGCTCCGGAAATTCCATCCGAAAGAGGATCTTCAGCACGACAACTACAGCGGCAAGAAGATCGAAGTCAACGTCACTAGCTCTTTTGCTTCGCTGCGCGCGTTCTTTGAGCAGCTTGCCCATTATCAACGCATCGTTTCGATCACGAACTTCGAACTGAAGCAGCTCGACAGGCAGTCGAGCAACCAGACTGTAAATGCGACGTTTGATTTGACAGCTTACTACGTGTCGGCAGAGAAGCTGCAAAAGCAGAATAATCCTCAACCGCCGCCGGCAGCCAAATAGACTTTTAGCTACCACCCGAACTCAAGCGGCAAGGAAAGTAAACCATGATGCACTTTACAAAGATAATCAGATACGGCCTCGCAGGTATTGTATTCGGAGTCTCAGTTGGCAACGGGGGGTTCGTAGCAACCATTCGCGCCCAGACGACTGACGACACCAAACCAGCCGCCACTAAGCGCGTTCGCGAGGGTGGTCGCGACCCCTTCAGAAAGTATGAGCCTTCCCGTGGGGCTGCGAAGAGGGTCATACAGGTTTTGACACCTTCAATTCAGGAGCGGATAGCTCAATACAAAGCTCAAAAAGTGGCCGCGATGAATGCTCGCATGGCCGCGCCGAAGCCCACCACGGCATTACTGCTTAGCGAAATGGAAATAGTTGGAATTTCGCGCACGCCCCGTGGTTACGCCGCAATAGTAGAGGCAACACCGATCAAGTTGTCTTATGTCATCTATCCCGGCGAACGTTTCTATGATGGCCAGTTAGTGGCCATAGAAGACAACCGCCTGGTCTTTCGTCGCGAAATTGTTCTAAGCGACGGACGACGTGACCGGTCAGTCGAAATCAAGCCGTTGCGGCAACCCAGCGCGCTGAATTTGATGTCGGCCGTGAAAACTGCCCCTGCTAGCTCCTCGGTTGCAGACTCTGAAAAAACCTCAGAGCAGCCAGCCGCCGCTACGAAGCCCGATTAAAGTTCCTGGTTGCGACTCAGTTGTACTCCAACTAGTCCAACCGTTTCCCGCCGCGCATCCGGCTCTCTCAAGCATTATCGGATTGCCTCCATTTGCGCAGTTTTGACAATTAACCCCGGACGCTGCCGCATGTGCGGCGCGCGCTTAGATTGCGACAGCAAATGAGCGTAGTGCGTGGCGGTATCGTCCAGAAATTCCCTTAAGGAGGGAAAGATGTCCTATCAGCCTCGAATCATTACAGCCATACCAGGGACTGCGCTCGTCCTGCTGGTTTTGTGCCTCTTTGGTACCAACGGTCTGGCTGAAACGAAAAACCCATCCGCAGCCGCGGGTATCAGCGCGACAACCACAGGTCTAAAAGAGACCGCAGCAGTGGAAAACACTGGTCCCCAGGATCCGGCGATGCTTCAGCAGTCTCAAGCTTCGCCTTCACCGACCCCTCGAGTGTCCATCGCTCCTTCAGCCGACCAGATGACCCAGTCGGAACAAGGGCGGCAGTATGGTCAGCCAGGTTTCGTCGGAGAACCGATCAATCTTAACGTCGTCAACGCAGACATTCGCGACATACTCAACTACATTACAGAACAGTATAGCGTTAATTTTGTGATCGACTCTTCCGTGGGCGCAGTGCCGGTGACCGTTAACGTGCAAGACGTCCCCTGGAATGTTGCCCTTGACGCCGTGCTTAAGGCGAATCGTCTCGGTATCGAAACCAGCGGCAGCATTCTGCGCGTGGCTACCACCGAGGTGCTCGCTAACGAGGCTCAAACCCAGAGGGTCATTAACGACTCAAGACTTGATGCCTCTCCCCTGGTCACGGAATTCATCCGCTTGAACTACGCGCGCGCCTCTGGAACTCTGGCCCAGGCTGCTGGTTCGACCGGAGCATTTTCGGGCGGTGCCACAAACTTGAGTTTTAGCGGCGGCGCAGGCGGCGATGCCACGGGCGGCAGCGGCGACCAAGGTCTGCTCCCGATCATTTCACGCCGGCTGTCTCGTCGCGGCTCAATCGAAGTCGATGGTCGCAGCAATACGCTGATCATCACCGACGTTCGTGAGAACATCGGAGCCATCCGCCAACTGGTGGCGATTCTGGACCAGCCGGAACCGCAGGTTGAAATCGAGACTCGCATCGTCGTCGCTACGCGCAACTTCAGCCGCGACATGGGCGCCCAGCTTTCCGCAGGCGTCCTGAACCTTAACCGTGGGGGGTTGGGTAACATCTCAACTCTGCCTTCGACTCCCCCGGTCTCCGGGACAGTTCCCCAGGGGGTTTTCGGGGGACTGGTTGGCACACCTCAGCCTACTAATAATCTCGGCGCCGCCGCCGCAAGCACCATAATTGGTTTGACGACCGGAATCTTTGGCACCGCTCAGATCAGCGCGCTCATTACTCTTGCTGAAACAAGAGGCACGGCCAAGACGGTCGCCACACCGCGTGTGACTGCTCTGAACAATCGGCCCGCGCAAATCGAGAGTGGTTCGCAAATTCCTGTGCAGACTACTCAAGCTGCGAGTGGAACGGCAATTGTGACTACAACTTTCGTCTCCGTCCCTTTGCGCTTGTCCATCACGCCGCAGATAACGGACGTTGGTACTGTGATTCTTCGCGTCACTATTGAAAACAACACCATCAATACCGGCATCGCCGTCGGTGGCGTTCCCGGCATCGACACCCAGC
>CAZVHN010000023.1:0-7538 GCA_964626895.1 uncultured Chloracidobacterium sp.
GCAAGGGGACGTTCGAGAGGAGATTCGCAAGAATTACGAGCTGGCTCCAGGCGCCAAGGTGGAAGTGGCCGGAATCAACGGCGCCGTTAAGATTGAGACTGCCGATATCAAAACCGCCGACGTCTATATTGAGCGGATAGCCAAAAGCCCGGAGGCCCTGAGTCGCCGCAAGATCACCATTGAAAACAGCCCCAACAGCCTTAAGATTCGCGGCGAAAAGGGCGATGCCGGCTTCTTCGCACGTCTATTTGGTTCAAGTCCTACCGAGCGGGTCACCTTAAGACTGCCGCGTCAAATCTCACTGGTTGCCGAGGGAGTCAATGGCGCAGTTAATGTAGGAGAGATTGACGGGCCGATCGAAATCAACGGAATCAATGGTCGAGTTGAAGTTGCCCAGGCCACGGGTTCGGCCGAATTCCACGGTATCAACGGGAACATCTCGGTGACTCTGAATAGACTCGAGAAAGACGGAGTCAGCATTAACGGCGTGAATGGGAACATCGAGCTACGCTTGAGTGAAGGCGTCAACGTCGATCTCGAGGCCCACGGCATGAATGGCAATGTGGTGTCCGATCTTCCGGGCTTTGTTCTGGAGAAGGCGAAGCATGGTAGCTACTCCGCGCACATAGGCTCAGGGGGAAGTTCGATCACCGCTAACGGCATCAACGGGAATATTCGTTTGACCAGGGCTATGACTGCCGCAACGAATGGTTGATCCTGCCTATCCGCAGATTACGCTGATAAGATCAACGATCCACGAAATCACACGAACTAACACTAATTATTGGGTGTCTTTTCGTGGAGTTTCGTGGATCGTCTCCTTATTTGGCGGCTAACAGCCACGATGTGAAATCAGCGTAATCTGCGGATAGCCCTCAAAACTCGACTGGCTTGCGCGTGGTGAGCGTGGGCGCATTCCATTCACGCAGCTTCTCATTCCACTCGGGCACCTTCTCCCGAATAAACTTGTTGGCCTCATCCATTCGTAGGCGGAACTCCGGTTGAATCTCATTAAAGTACTGGCGCTGGTAGGGAGTGGGAGCGGCATTCACTCCATCGATTGCAAAGAAGAGCCCGCCAATCTGATCGGCAACCCTTACTCTCCCACCGATTCCCAATCCTTCGGTGCGCCGCGCCAGGCGGTCCTGAAGCGCTTCCACCTCTTTCACATAGTCCTCAAGTGCTTTCGTCAAGTCCTTGTCGGGCTCTTTGTTTAAAGTCTTCACTGTGGTTTGTGTGTGCTTCAGTTGGTCCTTAAGGCTATCCAGGAATCGCAGCACAGTGTTGGCGGCTGATTGCATGTCTCGAAGCGCCAACGCAAGATCAAGCTGAGCCTGAAGATCGTTAAGCGGTACACTAATCGTCGGATCGAGTCGCACTTCAACGCGCTCTTCGAACGTCCTGGCGCCGATTGTCAGCTTCACGGTGTAGGTGCCGGGCAGGACCTGCGGACCGCGCGGTGGGCCCGTGAACGCTGTTTCCTCCTCACTAGGTGGACGCCTTACTTCCGGGCCACCGAAACGCAGGTTCCAGGTGACCCGGTTGAGTCCCTTCTCCTTCGCCGGCCTTTCGATTTCCTGTACGAGCTTTCCGGTCCGATCGAGAATCTGAACTTTGAAAGCGGTCTTATCATCCGGTTTGTCTTTGAGGTAGTAGCTGATCAGCGCTCCGTATGGCGGATTTGGTCCAGTGAAAACTTTGTCGCCGATACCGTAGCGCGTGAACCGCGTGGTGAAACGCAGCGCCGGCCGGACCGGGAAAAGATGTCCTTCGCCATTGAGAATTGCCGGCGACATTTGTTGCAGCGGGGCGGCATCATCAAGGATCCATACGCTGCGTCCGTGCGTGGCGAGTATCAAATCGTTCTCACGCGGGTGGACCAGAATGTCGTGCACCGAAACATTCGGCAGGTTCTTTAGATTGAGCGGTACCCACTCCCGGCCTCCGGTGTAGGAAACAAAGAGTCCAATCTCAGTGCCGGCGTAGAGCAAGCTCGCATTCCGGGGATCTTCCCGCACCACCTGGACGTAGGCCTTGGCAGGCAAATTTCCGGAGATATTCTGCCAGGTCTTGCCGGCGTCCGCAGTTTTAAATACATATGGACGAAAGTCGTCGAGCATATGTCGATCGAACGCAATATAAGCCACCTGCCCGCTGGTGCGCGAAGGCTCAATGTGGGACACGGGGGAATTGGGGGCGGATCCGGAAACATTCCGGATTATGTTGCTCCAGTTTTGGCCGCCATCGTTGCTCAGTTGGAGATTCCCGTCGTCAGTACCGGCCCAGAGTTGGCCTTTCTGGACGTGAGACTCAGCCAGGCTGATGATGGTGTTGTGGTATTCGGCCGTAGAGTTTTCAAAGGCTATGGGACCACCGGCGTCCTTCTGTTTTTCCGGATCGTTCGTTGTCAGATCGGGACTGATCTGCTCCCAGGTTCTTCCGAAATCAGCAGACTTGAAAACGACGTTGCCACCAAAGTAAACGGTGTTCTTGTCATGCGGCGAGGGAATGATCGGGGAGTTCCAGTTGAAGCGATACTTCTGGCCCACGGCGGGCCCACCTCCGCTGCCTCGACCCCAGGGATTCACGGCTTGCTGTTCTCGGGTGCGAAAGTCGGTCCGAGCGATGTTACCGCCCTGTGATTCGGACAGGTAAAGCTCCGGCTCGTCCGGATGATTGATAACGTAGAATCCATCGCCAAAGCTGACCATGCGCCAGTCGTCATTAAGAATGCCTGCCGGCTCGCGGGTGCGACTGGGCCCGGTCCATGAGCCGTTGTCCTGCAGTCCACCCATCACGTAGTAGAAGGGAAGTCTATTGTCCGCGTAAATCTGGTAAAACTGGCCCAACGGGATATTGTTAACATATTCCCACGATTCCCCTCCGTCATAGGAAACAGCAATCCCGCCATCTTGTCCTTGCCAAAGTCGTTTGGGATTCTTTGAATCGAGCCAGAGTGCGTGATAGTCGATGTGAGTTCTGCCGGTTATTGCGCGAAAGGTCCTGCCGCCGTCGATTGAAACAAAAAGACCAGAGGCCACGGCATAAACACGGTTCTCATTTAGCGGATCGACCCTCACGGTCGTGTAATAGAAGCCACGCGAAACGATCCGAGTGTCCTCGGAGACCCGCCTGAAGGTTTCGCCGCGGTCATCCGAGCGATAGAGCGTGCCTTCTTTCGCTTCCAGGATTGCATAAACGACGTTCGGATTGCTGGGCGCCACTCGGACGCCAATTCGCCCAATTAGTTTGGGCAGCCCCGTGGTTAACTTCTTCCAGGTGCGCCCGCCGTCAATTGACTTGAATACCCCACCTTTCTCGCTGCCGCTGCGGTGAGTCCAGGGTTTGCGTTCAAAGCTCCACATGGCGGCATAAAGAATGTTTGGATTGGTCGGATCGATATCGAGGTCAGAGACTCCGTGTTCCCTATCGACGTAAAGCGTCCGGGTCCAGGTCTGGCCGCCGTCAGTTGTCATGAAAACGCCGCGCTCTTCGTTTGGTCCAAATGCGTGTCCGAGCGCGCCTACGTAAACCACGTCCGGATTCTGCGGGTGAATAGCGATGGCGGAGATTCGTTCGCTGTCTTTCAATCCCATGTGTTGCCAGGTCTTGCCGGCGTCTGTCGATTTGTACACCCCATCGCCGAAGGAAACACTGTTGCGCGTATTTGATTCCCCGGTCCCTACCCACACCACGTCGGTGTTGCTCGGCGCGAGAGCAATGTCGCCGATGGAGATCGTGCCCTGGCGTTCGAAAATCGGTTTCCAGGTCACGCCGCCGTTCGTTGTCTTCCACAGTCCACCCGAACCTGTCGCGACGTAGACGGTGCTTGGATCTCCCGTCACTCCTTCCACGTCTGCGGTGCGACCGCCCATGTTAGCGGGCCCGATGCTGCGCCACTCAAGCCGTTCGAAGGCCTTCTCGTGAGGCGATTTGTTTTGGTCTTCCTTCGACTCGACCGGAGGTGATGCGGACGCCGCAGCCTGGGGGGTTGGTTTTACTTCCTGGGCCCTCGTGAGATATGCACCCTGGCCCAAGACGGTCAGTAATAGACAGCTAACGACAAGCGGTTTGCCTGGAAACATAAACTCTCCTGAGATGAAGGTGTGAAATGCCGACGGAACTGCTAGTTGAAACAGGACCGCAGTTTACCACAGCGTGAGACTGTCCATAGAGGGAGACGGCGAATGCTGTCGAAGGTTGGTTTGGGTTCGGCACATCAGGATGGACTACTCCACAGTCTCAGCAAGATTTGATTTGTATTTTGTGTTTGTCTGCCGGTCCGTCATTTCGATGTAGACCCAGCTTGGCGGTACCACATCGCTTTCGAGTGCAAACCAGACCTTAGCGAGGTCTGCAGGGATCTTGAGGGCACAAAATCCGTTCAGCCTGCGTCCGCTCTGATCGTAGATGTCCACCCACGTGCGCGACGCGTCAGTGTTTTTGCCGCAAGGCGGAAGTGCTGGGGCAGAAGCGAAGAGCACGTTCGGATATGCGTTATGATTTTCGACAGCATACTTGTAACGCGTCCACGATTTGCCGCCATATTCGTAGAACTCCGGTCCCGTAAACACCAGCACTGGATTCGGCAGCGCAGCCTGCCTGCTCGAAACACGGTCATGAGCGATGATTGTCAGAGTAATACAAGCGACAAGGAGCATGAGCTTTGTTCGGGTAGCTGAGGCCATTGTTGATTCCTTTCAAATGGAAATGACGATAGTCGGAGATTTCCTCTCTCAGTGTTGCTGTGAAAAAAGTCCGCAGTTTCTCGCCGCGTGTGCAAGCGTTGGATTGACAATGCGATCCACGAAACTACACGAGCCAACACGAAACTCCGGGCTGTTGTAGCACTTACAAACTCCCCGCATTGAAGGTATCGCCCTGGCGAATAAAACTAGGAGATTGCCAACTCTGCCACGAAATGGCTCCAGAGATTTTCTCTTAGTGTTCAAGGTTTCCTGTTAATTCTGCGCCCGCCCCCTTTTTTGCTCGTCGTTTTTGATGCGGGCAGCCGTTGCACGGCGTAGTGCAGCCGCACGACGCCGTCGGGCCAGGATTTCATAGACACCAGCTCCAACGGAATGGAGCGGTGCCGCGGCTGCACGAGAGGAATGCCGTCGCCGATAAAGATCGGTATGGCGTGGATGATGAACTCATCAATCTCGCCTTCGTCCAGGAAGGACCCGATAATGCCGGCGCCGCCCATCATCCAGATGTCCTTGCCGGGCTTGGAGCGAAGGCGCTTGGTGAAATCCCTGATGGGCTCGCTCACAAATTCCACGTCAGGCGGAAACATCTCGGGCGGCTGACGGGAAAAGATGTAGTTCTTTATTCGAGAACCTGAGGCTTGTGCCTTGGGCTTCTTCGGTCGGGCAGCTGTCTTGGTCTTGCCGGCTGCGAATTTCTGAAGTAAGGGCTCGTACGTCTTTCGTCCAAAAATGATCGTGTCGATGGATTTGTAGAACGCGCCCATACCATAGTCGTCCGCCGGTCGGGGCCGATTGAGCCAGTCGACATTGCCGTCAGGGCGCGCGATGTAACCATCGGCGCTGGTGGCGATGTAAACGATGATCTTCCGGCCCTTCTTCACTTGCTGCTTCTTTGCCTCATCTGTCAGAACGGCGAGGGGTAGCGACGGCATTCAATTTTTTGGAGGACGGCTCAAGCCCCGCTAGTTTGCAGGTTAGGAAGGCGGACCCTGTCCCCGCTCTTACGTCCCAAACACAAATCGTTTAGACAACAACTCAATTCATCTCACCCTCGAAAGCAGCTTCCACACATGGCTCGCAAATGGCCGAATGTTAATCTCCCAGGCGTTGCTAAGTGGCTTTCAGGCTTGAGGCGGGGACGGGGTCCGCATTCCTTACCTGCAAATTACCGTCAGGTTCTTTTTGGGTTTTCACACAGCCACTACCGCTCCCCGTTCTGAAAAGACCTGAAGGGGGCTTAAGAAACGTTGTTGGGCGTCACCCTTGTGCGGCGCTCGTCGCCGATAAATACCTGCTGCGCAAAATCTCCCGGTGGTGAAGTTCATGCCCCGCGATGATATGTGCCAGGGCGCGGACACTTGCCTCGCTGTCGTTGGCCAGGCCCCTGCGCATCCAGGCGTCCTCATCGAGATGTTTGAACAGGAGGATATTGGACTGCCGGACACTTTTGAGCTCGGAAGCAAGGTCCGCCAGCGTGCAGCTATCGAACGAAGCGTTACTGACATAATCGTCTTGCTCGTAACCAGGCAGAGGCGTTTTGTCGTTGCGCGCGAATCGCAGTGCACGGTAGGCAAAAATCCGCTCCGCGTCGATAACATGTCCCACGAGCTCCTTAATGCTCCATTTACCCGGGGCATAACGAAAAGTGGCCCGCGACTCGGGGATGCTGTTCAGGAGGCCAGCGGTTTCTTCCATCTGTTTATCCAAAACAGTAAGTATGTCGCCGTCCGGAACCAGCGAGACATACTTACCGTAATAAGGCAGATATTCGGTTGTATCCGGCTTGCCAAGAGTTTCGTTCATCATTGAGTTTACTCCATGCAGACAAATGCCCGGTTAGCATTGGGCCGGGTGACCCACTAATATTGCGCGCTTCAATCACCGGCTCTGGTGAGCGCGCAGCTTTCAAGAACTTGTTCGATGTTTCCAGGAGCTCCTGTTGCTTTGGCTTATAGATACCATCGCCTAACGATCTTGTTTTCCTGTTTTGATCGATCCAACGGATCAATCGATCATTGTCGAAGTAAAAGCGGTTAGCCTTGGCGCTGACTACTTTTCCGGACATTGGTTTGTCGTAGGTATAGTCTCGCCGGAACACAAAAATCAGCTTCTCGTTCCAATAGTAATACTCTTCCGATGCTCTTCCGCTCTCACCGAAATACGCCGCGGTGATTTTGACGATCTGGGGGCCACTGAAATAAGCAATCAGTTCGCCGCCTTCGAGAGAGAAGCCCGACAACTCTTTCTTGACCTTCTCATATTTACGAGCGCTTCTGTTAATTGCCGCATATCGTTGTCGAATGGAAGGAATCGAAGCCTCAGTTTGGGAGCCACGGCCGGCGGAAAACAGCGCCATGCCGTTTGCCCCACCTGTTAGAATGAGGATCACTGCCGAAGCAATTGACCAGATTCGCTTCATAGGAATTAGCTACCCATTCTACGGCATTCGGGGCCGGAGGAGAGAGGAATAATGAAAGTCATCAACGTTAAAACTCAATGGATCTGGTGCGCCTGTTGGCCGAGGCAGCAGGAGCGCCAGCGGATTCATGCTTGTTGTGGGGCGCCTCGGTTGAACCACAGAAGCGCTGTCCCGAAAAACGCGCACCCTATTGTGTCCAGGACAGTCCAGGGCCATCTGCGAAGGCGAGAATCTCGACTGATCCCACCAGCCGCAGCAGCCACGACTGCAATTGGTCAGCATTCATCATTCATTCAGAGAGCTGTGGCCAGTGTAAACAGCGATCCCCAGGACCGGCTCAAGCCGAGCAAATTTGCAGGTTGGGAAGGTGGGCAAAGCGCAGCGCGCCCCCGCTCCAGCGCAAGCGTCAT
>CAZVHN010000024.1:0-3372 GCA_964626895.1 uncultured Chloracidobacterium sp.
TACTGAGAGCCTGGACGATTTCGAGGACAATCGCCTACCGAACCGTAACCAGGGTCGAATGCGTCTATATGATGAACTTAACCAATCGATCCGCAAGAATGGACTGCGTAACACTTCAGGGCCGTCGTATACCCCACTTGAACCCCTTGATTCGAAGAGAAGCACTACTGAGTTGAAGTCGGCGAGCGCGAAGTGGCAGAGTGTTTACCCCGGGATTGGCGTCAGTTTGACTGTTGAGGGATCTTACCAGAACCTTCGGCGCTTCATTCGCAGCCTCGAGGCGAGCAAGCAATTCATCATTATCAACGCAATTGAACTGGAACGAGCTACTGAAACAAATACTGCCGAGAGCGCTTCAACCAGCGGGGCCCGCGGTTCGCTCGTGAGTTTACGCCTGGACATGGCGACTTACTTCAAGCGTGCTAACGGGTGAGGGCGGCGCTGTCATGCAGTAGAGCACTGATTATGCAGGTTACCGACATCAACAATCCGGGTGAGCGCAAGAAATTGATCTGGGCACTGGCGCTTGGATTCGTGGCTATTCTTTTTCTCTGGTGGACTTTCTTTGGCTTTGGGGGAAGCTCTAAGCCCAGGGCCAATCGGAACACTCAGAATCCCAATTCCACTCCAGGGAACCGAACGGCAGTGAATCCTGCGCCCATACAAAGGGGCGACGAACTCCAGACTATACCGCTCGAACAGCTACGTCCGGTGTCCTACCCAATGACATTACCATCCGTAGCAGAGGCCAGACGGAACATATTTGTCTACTACGAAAAGCCACCGGAGCCCGTAGCCTCGGTGCCTACCCCGACGCCGACTCCCCCGCCGCCGGTGCTGCTGGCGGCCGTTTCACCCTCAAATGTCTACGCCAGGACCGACGATTTTACAGTCGAAGTCACAGGTGACAGGTTTACACCGGAGGTGCGCATAACGGTTGACGGACGCGAACTGCCGACGCGATTTGTAGGCCCGCAGCAGTTGTCTGCGACTGTGCCGGCGGCAATGATTGCCAACGCCGGAGCCCGCCAGGTTATAGTAAGATCTCCAGATGGCAAGCTCTATTCAAACGCAACCATGCTCAATGTGAGCCCACCGCCGACTCCGAATTACACCTATATCGGAATTATTGGCACCCAGCGTAGGGTGCTGGACACGGCGATCCTTCAGGACAAAGGTAGCAGAGAGATTCTTAACGTGCAGCGGGGTGACGTTCTTGGTGGAAGGTTCCGCTTAACCAGCATCTCGGAAAAAGAGCTCGTGCTCGTTGATACGACTCTGAAGATCAAACACACCCTGGCAATGACAGCCGATCAGAACAAAGGAGTTGGCCCGCAGTCCCGTCCGACTCCGAAAGTTGATAGTGAAGATGATGAGCCTTAGACGAGAACCACACCACAAGATATGCCGTCTGCTCATCGCTCGGTGGCAAGTCGCTGAACGTCGCGATTCCCCCCGCTCGCGGTCTTCTGAGGCCGGTTACACTCTGGTCGCGCTCCTTGCCTTAATGACGCTGCTCGCGCTCTTCGCGACTGCGGCAGCACCGAGTATTCGCCAACAGGGCCAACGGGAACGCGAGAAGGAAACTATTTTTCGCGGTGAGCAAGTCGCGGACGCCCTGCGCGATTACTACCTTCACCTATCGACTACTGGTCGCGGCGTTGGCGATCAATCTCTTCCCACATCAATCGATCAACTGTTGGAAGGAATACCTGTACCGGGAGGCTCAAGGAAGCGTCAGATCTTGCGCGCCAGTGCCGCCCGCGATTCGCTTTCCACCTCTGGTGAGTGGCGACTGGTGCGTCCGCGTTCGCAAGACCTGATCGACTTTCAACGCTCGGTGATGGTCTATGCGGGCAACTTTCTGCCCCAGCCTCAGCAACGACAAATGGCGCAGTTACAACAATTTGCAGCCCCGCAACTCATCAACGTGGTGGGGGCGGAATCGGATCGACCCACGCGAAGTGAGGGGGATTTAGCGGTGGATTCAAGTGGGCCTTTTGTCGGGGTGAGCAGCCGTAGTCAGAACAACTCTGTCCTCTACTACTACGGAATTGATCGTCATGATCAATGGGTCTTCACACCGCTCTTCAGATAAGAATTTCATCGCGACTGGCATTTGTTGTCACTCGAGTTCTGTCTTGCTCCTCTAATCGCAGATCACGCACAGCTTCACCAAACTGCAGATCAATATTCGATCGACCAAGAGTCATTCTTCTCGTCACATATCATGATGAAAAGGCCAGCACCTCGGCGCGACTCTCAACTTCACGCGCAGAGTGGGCGGAAATATTTTTCACTCGAATCGTAATAAGTTGTTGACATCCGCTTCATTTGCGTCTATATAGCAAGATGTTGTGCGCCGTTTACGCTAGCCCACAAGATTAAACTAAGCACAGCATCTTGTGGTTCAGGAAAACGAAACAGCAAACTTGAAAAGAAAAGGAGCACAAAGAAGCTATGGCAACTAAAAAAGGTGGAAAGAAGGCAGCGAAAAAGGGTGGCGCAAAGAAGGGCGCGAAAAAGGGCGGAACCAAGAAGGCCGCAAAGAAGAGATAGGTCGAACCAGCGGGTTACATCAGCAACGTTCAGTTGGCGCACACCAACTTCTGAGGGCTGTCAAAGCCTTCTCAAAGGGAACGACGAATACTTCAACGAAGTTCGTCGTTCCCTTTGTTTTTGAGCGAGAAGGTGACTCGAGCTCTTGTCCGCCGATCCTCGAAGAACCAAGTCCCTCGCCAAGAACTGCTGTCATATGATCAGAGTGGCGCTTGTCGAGCCCGAAATTCCGCCCAACACTGGCAGCATTGCAAGATTGTGTGCGGCCACGCGAGTTCCTCTGCACATAGTCGGCGCTACCGGGTTCCGCCTGGACGATCGTGCCGTACGCCGGGCCGGACTGGACTATTGGCCGGAGGTCATAATGAGCCGACACTCCGATCTTGCATCCCTCTACGGCTTCTTGCCTGACGCCCGCTTTATATACCTGACTACCAAAGCGGATAAGGCTTACTGTGATTGGGCTTTCGCGGATGACGACTGTCTCATATTTGGCCGTGAGACTGGGGGACTTCCCGAAAACGTGCTCCGCGAAAACTGGGACAGATGTCTGACTATTCCCATGCTAAACCCGAAGGTTCGTAGTCTTAATCTCGCTGTGTCGGTGGGAATAGTTCTCTACGAGGCTTTGAGACAAATGGGCGCCTTCCGAAAAACCTGAGCTCAGCAACCCTACGAGAAAGAGCATCGATCTCTATCTGCTTAGGCAAGTTATTGATGGGGACGAGTGTTATGCTGAGATAAATGCTAAGCTGTAAAGTTTCCCTCAGAGGGGCTGATCGGACCTGTGCAAACGCATGAGTGAACAACGAA